>NZ_JBAZDW010000011.1:0-32383 GCF_041654235.1 Dehalococcoides sp.
AGGACTTAAAAACAGTCTTACCGGCGGCTCAAGGGGAATCCGTATAATGCCGGATATGCATATAGATGACCTGAAGACCACTGATTACGAAGTGCTGGTTCTGCCCGGCGGCAATCCGGGCTTTATAAATATGGGCAAAGACCAGAGGGTACTTGAACTTATCCGCACCGCCCATGCCGAAAACAAATACCTGGCGGCTATTTGTGCCGGGCCGGCAGTACTCTCCAGAGCCGGAGTGATAGACGGCAAAGAGGTTGCCATATATCCGGGGGTTAAGCACCTTTTGAAAAATTGCACCGCCTGTGACCTGCGGGTAAAGGTAGAGGGCAGGCTGATTACCGGGCGAAGCCCTCAGGCCGCCATGGATTTTGCCCTGACCCTGATGGATATGTTTGCCAAACCACAATCAGCCAAAGTAGTGCGGGATGAAATGCTGGTTTAACCATCCTGCAATATCTGAACGTAAAAAGGGGGTTTTAACCCCCCTTTTCTATTTGCAGCAGGCATAGAAATATTTATTGCAGATTTCGGAAAATATTTCCCCGAAAAAGATATTGACTTAATTGTAGTAAAGTTATAGTATTACTACAATTGATACACATTGGAGAGGGGGAATATTCACTTGGCTAAAGCCAAACAGAACAATATCAGCCGTGACAAAATACTCTCCGCCGCCACTCACCTTTTTTTAAACTCGCATGATGCCGGCAAGGTGAGTATTGAAGATATAGCCGTTAAGGCCAAAGTTTCCCCCACCACCATTTACAATAATTTCGGCGGCAGGAAAGCTCTGGTGCATGGAGTAGTGGAAAAAATAATAGACACCAGCCTTATTCAGTCAAAAGATATCATGGCCCGTCCCCTGCCCTTTCCCGCTAAAATACAGCTCATACTATCCAACAAGAACGATATGGCTGGCAAAATGCCGGAAGAGATACTGAAAAAACTGGTACACATGGATGATGACGTAACCGCCCTGATACAGGAAATCTACCAACAAGAAATCCAGCCTATGTGGCAGAAACTGATAGCAGACGGCAAAGCCGAAGGATACGTAGACCCATCCCTTTCGGAGGAAGCGGTATTCATTTACCTGAAAGTGGTGCGTGACGGCTTCAACGCCAATGCCGCCTTATTTGAACCCGCCAAAGAAAAAATAAACCTTATGATAGAACTTTCCCGAATAATGATGTACGGATTTTTTAAAAAAGACGCTTGCCTTATCCCGGATATCAAGAGCGGGCACGCAAAAACTGGCTGAAGGAGTAACTGATGAGTCAAATATCAATTTCAGTGGAAAAGCTTAGTTACTGGTATGGAGACCTAAAAGCGGTAAACCAGATAAGCTTTGAGGTTGCCCAAGGTGAAATTCTGGGTTTTCTGGGCCCGAACGGGGCAGGCAAAACCACCACCCAGAAAATGCTGACCGGACAGCTCAGGCCAAAGGACGGCCGGGCTACCCTGCTGGGATTTGATGTGGCTAAAGATACCGAAGAAATCCACCGACGGATAGGTATCTGTTTTGAACAGACCAATCTGTACGAACAAATGACCGCTCTGGAAAACCTCCAGCTTTTTGCTGACCTTTTCGGGGTGAATAATTTTAACGGTTATGCCCTTTTAAAAAGAGTGGGGCTGGCCGGACGGGAAAAAGACAAAGTAGCCGGTTACTCCAAGGGTATGAAGCAACGCCTTATGGTAGCCCGCTCACTGGTAAATACCCCCAGTATACTCTTTATGGACGAACCAACCTCCGGGCTTGACCCTGTATCTTCAGAGTCTATCCGTGACATCATACTGGAAGAACGCAAGCGGGGGGCTACCATATTTTTGACCACCCATGACATGTGGGAAGCCGACAAGCTGTGTGACCGGGTGGCCTTTATCAACGAAGGCTCTATTGCCGCACTTGATGCCCCGGTTAACTTAAAACAGCAGTACGGCAAACGCTCTCTTATAGCCAAAGTAAAAAGTGCAAACGGCCAGCTGGAAAACAGGGAAATAGCCTTGGATACCGGCAAGACAGCCGAGGAGGTTAGCAAACTGCTCAGCAGTGAGCGGGTGCTGACCCTGCACAGTGAAGAAGCCACTCTGGAGGATATCTTTATAAAGATAACCGGACGGAGGTTGACTGAATGAACTTTAGCGTTATAAAAGCCCTGCTGAAAAAGGATTTTTCCCTTTTCCTTCAAAACCGCTTTTATATGCTGATGACTATTGTCGGGCTGGTATTTTATATCATTATCTTCTTTATAATGCCCAACAAGGTAGACGAACAGCTTAAAGCGGGTATATATGCACCGGTCATGCCCCCGTCTTTTTCGATTCTGGTAGCTGACCCGGCAAGCAGCCTGACCAGTTACGCCTCGCTGGAGGAGGCCAAGGCAGCGGTTGAGAACGGTGATTCACAGGTAGCCATTGTCCTGCCGGCAGATATCATGCAGACATGGGCTTCCGGCGGTAAACCTGAAATAGAAATATATTATGCCTCGTCCGCCCCTCTTGAACTGCGTGATGCAGTTATCAGTCTGGTAAAAGAGCTTTCCTATATCCAGACCGGGCAGTCACTTACCTTTGATACCAATGAGCAGGTAATGGGACAGGATATGCTGGGTGAACAAATACCCATGCGTAACCGTATGGTGCCCCTGCTGGCAATATTTATTTTAATGATGGAAATACTCAGTCTGGCCAGCCTGATTGCCGAAGAGAACGAACAGGGCACAGCCAGAGCATTGCTGGTAACCCCCATGACCGTACCTGAACTCTTTGCCGCCAAAGGCATAATAGGGGTAGGCATGGCGCTGGGTCAAGTGGTTCTCTTTATGCTGCTGGTTGGCGGATTCAACTCCCAGCCGCTTATTACCCTTGGCGTACTCCTGCTGGGCAGCCTTATGGTAACGGGTCTGGGCTTCCTGCTGGCCTCACTTACCAAAAGCCTTATGTCAGTAACCGCCTGGGGCCTGTTGCTCTTTATAATCTTGGCCATACCCGGCATGGGCATAATGTTCCCCGGCCTTATCAGCAGCTGGGCTAAGGTAATACCCTCGTACTACCTGACAGATACCGTAAACCGGGTGGTTAACTACGGGGCAGACCTTAGTGTGGTAGGCGGCAACCTGCTTATCCTAGTGGGATTTACTGCCGTAATAGTAACAGCCGGTATTGTTGTCCTGCGGAGGCGTTACCAATGAGCATAAAACATATAATCACCCTTTTTAACCGTGAGGTAATCCACGGGCCGAAAGATGTCACCTTTATTATGGTGGTGGTAACCCCCATACTTATTTCCCTGTTTATATCTCTGGCCTTCGGCAACATTTTTTCAGAAAAACCCAAGCTGGGGCTGACTGATTTGGGCAACTCCCAGATTGTAAACCTGCTCAAAGAAAATAATACCCTGCTGATAAAGGAATACCCTGACGAAGCCGCCCTGAAGGAAGCCGCTACCAGCGGCGCAGTAGACATGGGGCTGGTACTGCCGGCAGATTTTGATACTTCTCTTATTCAGACCAATACCCTCAAGGCCAATGCCTATGTTTGGGGCGAAAGTCTGGCTAAAAGCCGCATGATTATCCCGGCGGTGCTGGCGGATACTGCCCGGCAGATTACGGGTGCCAACGTACCGGTGGAAATAAACTCCATCTCTCTGGGAGATGAGATGAACGTACCCTGGGCTGACCGGTTATTCCCCTTCGTAGTGCTTATGGCCATGTTCTTCAGCGGGCTAATGCTGCCGGCCAGTTCCCTTATAGATGAAAAGCAAAAACGCACTCTGGAAGCGGTCAATATCACTCCGGCCACTCTGGGCGAAATATTTACCGCCAAGGGGGCGATAGGCACTTTGCTGGGCGTAGTAATGGGTCTGATTATACTGGCTTTGAATTCCGCTTTCGGCAACTCCCCTTTGCCCCTGATACTTATGCTGGGATTGGGCTCGCTGATGGCCTCGCTGCTGGGGCTGCTGGCAGGTGCTTTCATAAAGGATATGAACACCCTCTTTGCCGTCTGGAAGTTTGGCGGACTGCTCCTTTTCGGACCGGCCTTTATCTACCTTTTCCCCCAAATACCCCAGTGGATAGGCTACTTCTTCCCTACCTATTATATTTTAAAACCGGTGGTAGACCTGAGTGTTTATGATGCAGGCTGGACAGATATAGCCCTGAATGCAGGTATATCCGTAATACTGGTAGTTATATTGCTGGTGGCTGTTTCCAAAGTGGTCAGCCGCATGTCAAACTCTGCCCTGCGTCTTTATACCTGATAACATCCTTTGTCTAAGATATAAAGCCGCCGCGGTCTAAAACCGGGCGGCTTTTTTATGCCTGTGTCCGGTGCTACCTTAGGATACCTGTTCCTTAGTTAATGGCGTATTTTTTGTTTATCCCCCAAATTTTCCATAACTTATTGTATAGTTCTTTCACCTTTGCAGTCATTTCATTTTTACAGTTTCTGCCTGCTCCAGGCGCTTCCTAAGCAAACCTCTGTTTGACACTCAGAATTACGGGTGTTAAAATTCCTCGCTCAGTAGGCAAACTACAGGAATTTTCCGGTTTGCCTGATTAACAGGTAAACCCCCAACAATATTATTTCCTTATAATCTTTTGTAAAAATATATGAAATATTTTTTACTTTACGATTAAGGCCTAGTATCAAAGTACTAATACCCCTTTGACGATGTAAAAACCTGTATGTTACAATACATCAATTAACAACTGGAATTCTGCCAGTTATTGGCTGTCAACAGGGCTTAGTGCTAACGGACTGAAGGCAGAAGGAAAGTATTAGAACTCCGGAAGTTGCACGTAAGTGGCATTTGGAGGTATTCTAAATGTTGAGGGTTATAAACCCATTTTAGAAAATACCGCCGCAGTAACACTTGTTTTATGCAATACAGGGCGATGCCCTTTATAGATTAAAGCACAAGGGGGGGCAACAGGAATGCCTAATGGAATGCTGATTGATACCACTAGATGTACTGGTTGTCGAGGCTGCCAGGTGGCCTGTAAGCAGTGGAATGAAAATCCTGCTGTCAAGACAACTTTCAGTCCTGAAGTGACCAATCCCTTGGAACAAAACGCATTCAACTACAACCTGCTGGAGTGCAGGGAAATTGAAGAAGATGGAAAACTTCAATGGATCTTCGCTCATAAGAGATGTTTGCACTGCTATGAACCGGCCTGTGTTTCGGTATGTCCGGTCGGTGCCCTCCACAAACGGCCTAACGGCGCAGTAGTCTGGGATCAGGATAAATGCTTCGGCTGCCGTTATTGTCAGAACGCCTGCCCCTTTGAAATCCCCAAGTTTGAGTGGGATGACAACTGGGCTAAAATCACCAAATGCACCATGTGCTGGAACAGGGTAGACGAAGGTATGGAACCGGCTTGTGCCGCTACCTGCCCCACCGGCGCTATCAAATTTGGCGAACGGGCTGACCTGCTGGCAGAGGCCTATGAAAGACTTTCAAACAACCCTGACAAATACTACCCCTATGTTTACGGTGAAAAAGAAGCTGGCGGTACTCATGTTTTGTACCTAAGCAGCGTTCACCCTGAAAAGCTTGGCTTTGACATGCACGAGCATGAGTTCTTCCCCAGCTTTACCAGAGAATTCCTTGGCAATATACCCTTGGAAATCTCTATAGTAGCTTCGCTGATGGTTGGTGTATGGTACTTCCGCGGCCGCAGAATTCAGGCACAGGCACACGATGCTGAGCATGCTGAAAACAAGGCTGGCAAGCACTAGACCGCGCACGCAGGTTTAGACAAAAGAACCACTTTGGAATGGAGTAGGAAAAATGTTTAATACTAAACTTACTAGACGGGATTTTGTACAGCTAGCCGCCGGCTCTACTGCCGCCCTGAGTCTGGGAGCTTTGAAGCTCCCCGAATTTGAGAAAATGTTTGCCGAGGCTTTGAAAGAAATCCCGGTTATATGGCTACAGGGTGCCGGCTGCAACGGTTGCACTATCTCTACTCTCAACGTTGTATCGCCCACCATCCAGGATTTACTGCTTACTTCGGTAGTGCCCGGTACTCATGTTTCCATGCAGTTCCACCCCACCATTATGGCCGCCCAGGGTGACCTGGCTATGAACACTATTACCGATACTGCCGCTAAAGGGCCTTTTGTACTGGTAATTGAAGGCTCTGTACCTCTTAAGGATGGCGGGATTTACGCCGAAGTCGGCGAAAAAGACGGCGAAGGAATCACCCTGCTTGAGCACGTACTGAACCTGGCTCCCAAGGCACTGGCCGTAGTAGCTGCCGGTACCTGTTCCGCTTTCGGCGGAATTACAGCTGCCGCTCCCAATCCCACCGGCGCCAAGGCCGTTTCAGAGATTCTTAAAGACCATAATATAACTACCCCTGTTGTAAATCTGCCCGGCTGCCCCCCTCATCCGGATTGGGTAGTGGGCACTCTGGCTACTGTACTTATGAGCGGGCTGGACGCGCTTGACCTTGACGATATGGGGCGTCCCAAGGCTTACTATGGCAAACTGCTGCATGACCAGTGTCCGCGCCGCGGCCACTACGAAAAGGGTCTGTTTGCCACCAAGCTATCTGAGCCTTACTGCCTGTTCCTGGTGGGTTGTAAAGGCCCGGTAACCTATGCTGATTGTTCTGACAGGCTCTGGAACAATAAAACCCGCTGGTGCGTGGAAGCTGATTCGCCTTGTATCGGCTGTGCCCACCCCGGCTTCCCGGATGCGGTTTCTCCCATGTTTGAAGCCCCGCCTGTTATTAATAGTACTGACAAACTGGCTATCGGTATTGCCGGCACTGCCGTTGTACTGACTGCCGGTGTAGCTGCTGTAGAACTTGCTAAAAAAGCCAAGCGGAATGCCGCGAAAAAGGGTTAGTAGACCGTAATCTTACCTTTGGAGAAGAAAATGCAGAAGATAGTAATTGATCCCATAACGAGGATTGAAGGTCATCTTAAAATCGAAGCCACCGTAGACGGCGGCGAGGTTAAAGATGCCAAATGTGTCGGCACTTTGTTCCGCGGCTTTGAAATATTTATGAAAGACCGTGACCCGCGTGATGCTGTTCACATTACCCAACGCATCTGCGGTGTCTGCCCCACCTCTCACGGCACTACCGCCGCTTTAAATTTGGACGCTGCCTTTGGTGTAGCTGACAAGATACCGAATAACGGGCGGATACTCCGCAACCTTATTCAGGGTGCCAACTACATTGCCTCTCATATAGTCCATTTCTACCATCTGGCCGCCTTGGATTATGTAGATGTAACCGAAGTAGCAGATTACGACGGCACTGATCCTGAACTTTTGAAAGTCAAGGATTTTATTTCACGGGCTCTGGCTGCCGGGGATATGTCCATGCTGGCTCCCTTCTACCCCAGATACGAGGGCGACTACCGTTTGCCCAAGAAGGTCGCCCAAGCCGCAGTTGCCCATTACGTAGAAGCTTTGAATATGCGCCGCCTGGCTCACGAACTCTCCGCTATCTACAGCGGCCGTATGCCCCACAGTGTGGCAGTGGTAGCCGGCGGTGTTACTTCTCACCCAAGCATAGACAGCATCTCAAGTTTTATGAGCAAGCTGAATACTCTGCGCCACTTTATTGACAATGTATACCTGCCTGACGTTATTGCAGTAGCTGAGACCTACCCTGATTACTTTGGTATCGGCGTAGGTTGCGGCAACCTGCTTAGTTATGGTGTGTTTGATCTGGAAGCAAACGGTACTAATCTGGCTACCCGCCAGAGGCTTTTCACTCAGGGTACAGTCTCCGCTTCCGACCTGACACTCCACACCTTTGATCCCAACAAGATTACCGAAGATATCAAGTACGGCTGGTTCAAGGGTGAAACCAATGAATACCCCCTGAACGAAGTAACCGAACCTGACCATACCAAGGCTGAAGGCTATTCATGGCTCAAAGCCCCCCGCTATGAAAACACCCCTTACGAAGTCGGCCCTCTGGCCCGTATGGTGGTTAATTATGTAGCCGGTGACCCCGTGGTTCAAAAGATGGTAAATGATACCTTGGCTCATTTCGGTGCCGGCCCTGCCGCCCTCTTCAGCACCCTTGGCAGACACGCCGCCCGCGCTCTGGAATGCAAGATTGTGGCTGATGAAATGGTCAAGTGGGTTATGGAACTTAAGATTGGCGAACCGGTATGTGCCGATTACGAAATACCCGAAAGTGCCGAAGGCATGGGTCTCTGGGAGGCTCCCCGCGGTGCTCTTGGCCACTGGATAAAGATTGAAAACCACAAGATCAGCAACTACCAGTGTGTAGTTCCTACTACTTGGAACTGTTCACCTAAGGACGGACAAGGTGTTTACGGTCCGGTTGAGCAGGCTCTTATCGGAACCAAGGTACGTGATAACGATAATCCCTTTGAGCTGGTTCGTATTGTCCGCTCGTTTGACCCGTGTTTGGCCTGTGCCGTTCACCTGATCTCCCCTACGGGCAATGAAATCAGCCGCTTCCGCGTCTACTAAGTATGTTTTTTAATCCGGGAGATGAATCTCCCAAACCTATATTGGTCCTGGGGACAGGCAATATACTCTTGAGTGATGAAGGTGCCGGGGTACGCTGCGTAGAGCGGCTATCCCGGTTTCCTGTTCCTGAGGATGTAGAACTGTATGACGGCGGCACCGCCGCCATGGATTTGCTGGACGTGATATCCGGGCGTGAAAAAATGTTTATACTGGATGCGGTTCACGGCGGAGACGAACCCGGTATGATATACCGCTTCCGCCCCGAAGATATCAAGACCCAGCCCAAAATAGATATTTCTTTCCACCAGATGGGACTGATGGAGATACTTAATCTGGCCAAATACCATGACGCCATGCCCAAAGATATTATCATTTACGGTATCCAGCCAGGCAGCATGGCACCGGGATTTGAGCTGACCCCGGCAGTAGACAAAGCTGTTAACCGGGTGGTGGAAATGATGAAAGAAGAACTGGGTATAAAATAACCCCTGCAGTAGCTAATACTGAAACGGGCGGATTTTCACCGCCCTTTTTTTTATGTCCGGAATATATTCAGGAAAGCCGTATATCCGCTATGATAGCCAGATGGTCCGATGCCAAGCTAACAATGGTATATGAATCTATATACTCTATTTCAGGCGAAGCCCAGATATAATCTATCCGCTGGTACAGGTCTGCTGAATGGTAAGTAAGGACAGATGTCTGCCCTTCCAGACTGTCAGAAAGACCAGCCTGCCGCAGTAAATCTATCTCCTCCGAATCCGGTTCAGCATTAAAATCACCCAGTATTATAGTTGCAGGCGCATTATCCCAAAAATCTGCCAGCTCCCCTGCCTGAATAAGGCGCACATCTCCTTCTTCAGGTACATGATGCAAATGGGTAGCCGCCAGATACAGATACCTGCCGCCCACATCCAGCACTGCATTCAGATAGCCCCGTTTGATAGGCAATCCTTCACTTTCCAGACTGATATTATGGGTATCCAGAATGGGGTATTTTGACAGTATGGCATTACCCCAGTATTCACCGGCCGTAGCCCCAAAAGCAGAGTACATATTCAGCCGCTGGGAAAGCCACTCAAGCATATCCACCCGTCCGCTTATCACCCAGCCGCGGGAAATCTCCTGTAAAGCCACCACATCCGCCCCGCTGTCTTCAATCACCCTTGCCAGAGCTTCCATATCCAGCTTACCCTGAGTATTAAACCCGTTATGTAAATTATAAGTCATAATCCGCAGACTGCCCTCAAATTGAGGGGGAGACGGAGGTGTTTTATATGTAAGCAAACCTAAAAGAGGCAGAGTCAAAAGCAAAACTGACATGGCCGGTAAAATGAACCTGTCACTCTTGAAATCCAGCAGAGGCAGGCTCTCCCGCCCGGAATACAGGGCCAAACCCACTACTATCAGTCCGGCTACCAGCTCCAGAACTGTATTGTCATACGTCACAGCCACCTGATAGACAGCATAATATCCCAGCAGCAATATAACGAATACAAGCATACCCAGACCGTTAGGCAGATTCAGACTTTCAGAATGCCCATCAGCCTTCCTGCCGCCAATATAGCGGAGAATTACCCCAAACAGGAGTACCACTGCCAATTGCCCCAGTACCTGCTGGATAAGGCTTACAAAAGCCACTCCATCAGAAATACCGGTCAGGGAGAGTATCAGGCACAGGCTGGATATCAGGGTAAGCAGCCGGATGTGTCTTTCAGAGAGTGAAAATACCCAGAGTATACCTACTAAACCCAGTGAAAGCGCCCCTAGCACAAACATCGAGGAAATCGGACTGGAAAAACCGCTAAGAGCAGACAAACGGGCAATATTCCCGAAGACTACCAACTCTAAAAAGAGGAACGGCCCTATCGCCAGCCAGCCAAGGCCGTCGTTACTGGCAGCCGGCCCCTCAGCCAGAGGCATATGCACCGTAAGCAAAAACAATAAAAAGCCCACTATTACAGCACTAATCAGCAAAGGAAAAAATGAAGGCTGGTTGAGCAGGTCATAGGTACCAAATCCGGCAGACAGGGCGGTATTCAGCAGTAATCCGAAGACAGCACCCGCCCCGAAATGCCCCACCGCAGACGGGCCGCGCACCCGGGCACTATCCAGATAAACACACAGGAAAATACCGAAAAGAGACAATCCTAAAGCGGAACAGACAAAATTTAAAAGAGGCTCGGAAAAACCTATCTGGGCCAGCAGGCTGAGTATACCCACTCCGCCAGCACTAAAAATAATGGCTTTGTAACTGCATATAAAACGGCGCAGGGGCTTGGCCAAAAATGACAGGCTGAAAACAGTCAGGGCTATTAACCCCAGCACTCCTGCCCCCTGCCCGAAGCGGTCTCCCAATATCCAGGTCATACCCGAACCGAATAGAGGAAACAAACTTATCGCCAGTGTAAAAACCAGCGCCGGCAATAAAAATTCCACTGCACCCGGTTTTTCTTGAAAAAATTTTTTCATGCCTGCCATACCTCACTTCCTAATAAAGGTTAACCAGTTGAAAGCATTTATATTAAAAGCCTTTATTCTGCCAGCTTTACCTTTACAACCGCCCTTTCCAGAGCGCTTGCGTTTATCAGCATCCGTTCTTTAAAACCGAAAATCCCGGCCAGCAGGCGGTCAGGAAATACCTCCCGGCGGGTATTGTAAAAAGTAGCTATAGAGTTATAGTAATCACGGGCCAGAGCTATCCGTGACTCGGTAGCCGCCAGTTCCTCCTGTATCTTCAGGAATAAAGTGTCCGCCTTGAGTTCGGGGTATCTTTCCATATTAAAAACCAGTATGGCAGACGCACCCTGAATATCTTTGGGGTCTTGCCCGTTTACTTTTGAGATAGTGCGTACTTCTGCCAGCATCTCCTGAAGTTCACGCTCGTGTTTACCGAAACCCTCCACACTTTTTGCCAGATTGGGTATCAGGTCAAAACGGCGTTTCAGTTGAATATCCACCTGGGCGTATCCCTGGCAAACCCTGTTCCTTAGCCCCACCAGACTGTTATACCCTGCCCACAGCCAGCCAAACAGCCAGCAAATCAGGTAAAGCCCAAGCCACAAAACTGCAACCCCAAAATCAGGGTTGAAACCGGAAGTACTTTCTTGAGACAGCAGCAGGCCGCTCCCCGAAGCCAGCAGCAAACCCAGCCCTACCCAAAACCAGAACCAGCCGCTGTAAGTGCGGCTTATCTGCTTTTCGGTGCGGGTGGAAATCACGTACAGGGGGGCAGATTTATCCTTGGCTATCTCCGGGGCAACTATATCCTGCCGTTCTCTGGATTGACCCATTATGTAAAGCCCTGCATGCAGAGGGATAGCTTCTTCGGTAAAACGACGCTGATGGTCGGAGTTTGGTATACTCCTTTCCGGGCCTTTGGCATAATACAGCGGGTCATTTTGACCGCAGGTCCGGTTAAACAGGTTTTTCGGCTGAATATCTGCACCCTCCGGCTGAATAAGGATAATCCCCGTTTCGTCTTTAAGATAAAACGGCTGCATCTCTTTGCCGGAAGCCACCTGTGTCCAGCCGCTTTCCTGGCGGGTACGGAACTGGACATGTCCCTTGGCATCGGTAAAACTTTCAGTCACCATGCGCGACCAGCGTTCCTCTACCTTGTAGTAGTAATAAACACACTGCTCGGCGGAAAGAAAACCGGTAAAAGGTTTTTCACTCTCGGCAGTGCCTTTAAGCTCAACCAGCCCGATAAACACTCCATGGGTACGCGAGGTGGGAATATCATCTACCAGCCGTTTGCGGCGCATAGTCCGAAATGCCAGCGCCAGAGCTGCCAGACCAAGTACAAAAACCAGATAACCCCAAATCTGAAATTCCATCAGCCTATCCCCCATCCAAAGGTTTATACGGTCTTTATAATAACATACCCGCCTTTCAGGCGGATAAAAGCCAGCCCGGATAGTATTTTAAATATTACCGCAGGCTGATTTTTCAGTTAATATTTTACACAACAGTGTTATACCAGTATACTGTGAGGACTATCCCATAAATTTCGACAAGGAGTTAATAAGGTCCTGATGACTATCAAAATAGTAACTGACAGCACAGCTGATTTACCGGCTGATATAGTAAAAAATCTGGGTATTACGGTTGTACCTCTGTATGTCCATTTTGGAAACGAAGTATTCCGTGACGGAGTGGATATAAACAAGGAAACTTTCTTTGACCGGCTGGCCCACGGCGGTATTCACCCCAAAACTTCCCAGCCCAGCCCCGAAGATTTTGCCAACGTTTACCGCGAACTGGCCAAAGATAACGCCACCGGCATTGTATCCATACACATTTCTTCCAAATTCAGCGGCACTTACCAGTCTGCGATGGAGGGTGCCAAAATCTCAGGGGTAAGCTGCCCGATAGAGGTTATAGATTCCCGCCTGCTTTCCATGGGCATGGGGCTTGTTATAAAGGCCGCCGCCATTGCCTCCCGTTCAGGCAAAAAACTGGGTGAGGTTGTGGAAGACTGCAAAAACAATATCCCCAAGATAAAACTGATGGGATTTTTTGATACCCTGCGTTACGTTCAGGTAGGCGGACGGCTGGGCAAAGCCAAAATCCTGATGGGCTCTCTGCTGGGTGTTAAACCTGTTCTGACAGTGGCAGACGGAGAATACCAACCCTGCGGGCGGGTTCGCAATACCGGCAAAGGTCTGGAACGCTTGGTGGAATTTGCCAAAACAGGGAAAAATATCGTAGATATGAGCGTAATCCATTCCACCACTCCGGAAACCGCCCATAAACTGGCTGAGATGCTTAGTGATATTTTCCCCAAAGACCAAACCATCATTGCCCAGCTGGGCGCGGTCCTAGGCACTCACGGCGGACCCGGCACTCTCTGGGTGGCCTATAAAGAAGCCTGATAATCATATAATAGATACTGTATTTAATTGAGGGGGGTTATTCCCCCCTTTTTATATTATCCGAACGGCCTGCACATGCTATAATTTAAATACAGGGAATCTTCTTTCGCACCCCCTGAGCTACCCAACACGCAGGGAGGGTCAAATGAGCTTTGCAGCTATATTTTCCATAATTGCCGGGGTGCTGGTTATTTTTCAGTGGAGGGAAAACCTTAACCGGCGGGCAATCCAAGACCCCAACAAGGGTTACAAGGTCAGATGGGGTACTTACGAGCTTACACTCCGCTCGGCTGCCGAATTTGCCACCGCCCTTATGCTTATTCTGGCTGGCACAGGTTTGCTGTCTGAGCAGAGCTGGGGGGAAAGTATCTATCTGCTGGCAACCGGCATGTTCATCTATTCAGCCGTAAACAGCCCCGGTTACTTTGTCCAGCAGAAAAACTGGGCCGTGGTAGCCGTTTATGCCATAGCCCTGGAACTGGCCATACTGGGGGTAATACTCTTCCTATAGGTTTGAAATATATTTCAAACTCCCAAGCTATAGTTTAAACCCGCTCTTGGCCGTCCATAGTGCCTGAATTCAAAGTATAGGGGGCAGACCTCACGGTCTGCCCCTTTTGCATGTATATTATGACCGGGATATAGCTCCTTCCAATTCATCCAGCAGAGGGTGCTGGTATTTTTCAATATCCCCGCTGTCACACAAAGCCGCCAGAGCTGGATCCAAAGGCATTTGCCCTATAAAAGGCACGCCTATTGACTTTGCCAGTTCCTCCCCATGCCCTGTTCCGAAGACTTCAATCTTTTTATCCAGTTCGGGGACTTTCAGGTAAGCCATATTCTCCACTAAACCGATAATGGGTTTCCCCATTTTCTCCGCCATACTGACAGCCTTTCGGGCTACCATCTCCACCAAACCTTGCGGAGTAAATACCACCAGAATACCCGAAATAGGAAGCGACTGTAATACCGTCAGGGATGCATCACTGGTTCCGGGAGGCAAATCAACTACCATATAATCCAGCTCGCCCCAGAGCACATCATCCCAGAACTGGTTAATCATCTTGGAAATAAGAGGCCCGCGCCAGATAACAGCGTCATCCTGATTGGTTAATAACAAATTGGTAGAAACCAGAGAAATACCCGCACGGGATTGAGCCGGCAAAATAGCTTCCTCATTTCCCGCAAGGTGCTGGTTTGCACCAAACATTTTAGGTATGCTGGAACCGGTTATGTCAGCATCCAGTATACCCACCCTGTATCCTTGCCGGTTTAAGGCCACTGCACACAGACCGGTCATAAGTGATTTGCCTACACCGCCCTTGCCGCTCATAACGGCTACTACTTTCTTAACATGGTTGAGTTCATTTAAGGGCACGGAAATATATTCAATCTCCAGCGTTTGTTTATTAAGCAGCGGCTTTAGACACAGGCTTATATCCTGCCGCAAAATTTGCTGGCTGCTTGCTGATAAACCGGCTCCGGCTACACTTATTTTTATTTTATCGGGCTTAACCTCAATACCCCGTAAAAGATTAAGGTTTGCCAGTGTGCGTCCGCTGGCGGCTACATTTATTTTACCCAGAGTTTCCCTTATTTCAGGCTCAATAGACATAATTTATACATTCCCCTGCATATTTTATTTAAACCATATATTAACACTGCCAAATTCGCTAACCAAGCTTACTCGCTTTCTTAGAGGAACCACCCCCGCTAATAAAACTTCAATTTGCAGTCTAAAGATTGCTTTGTTATTATGAGCATATGCCCATTAGTAATATTATACCAATATAAAAGGAGCGTCAACGCGAGCAAATTTGGCAAACGCCAAACGTATTTCACCCACTGTCATACCAAATACATCCTGAAAAACTGTGCCCTATTATTTATGACAGCAAAAGTATACCCGAATAAATTGACAACAAGGTTATATCTTATTATACTCTAACAGGTGGTACTAGTACCTTAGGACTAGTACTCTTTGCGCCAGTAATTTAATACACGCCTCACAATATCTATCAACCCTAATCTCCAGAGCAGCCAAACTTAACAAGATATCTTGTAAGATAAGTATAAACTAGGGCAGGAGTAAGCGATGACAGATAAAGGCAAAAAAGGAACCACCCGGTCAACCCACCCTCCCACACGCAGGGATTTTATAAAAAGTTCCGGCGGCGTGCTGGGACTAGCGGCAATAACCAAGCTGGACGAACGCACTCAAAATTTTTCGGCAGCTGTGGCACCACCCTCTACAGTAAGCTTCCCTGCTGAAGAAACAGCCTTTATCCCCAACTCTACCAAGGAAGACCCGTTAATCCGTATGCAGGCAGAACTTCGCCGGGCAATGCAAAAACCGGCCGCAGAACGCCACTGGGCTATGGTAATCAACCTGCGGAAGTGTGTCGGCTGCCATGCCTGCACCGAAGCCTGTGTTTCAGAAAACAAGCTCCCTCCGGGGGTAATATACCGTTTCGTTATGGACGAGGAAATAGGCCAGTACCCAAACGTTTCCAGACGCTTCACTCCCCGTCCCTGTATGCACTGTGACAATCCCCCTTGTACCCAAGTCTGCCCGGTGGGTGCTACCTTTAAACAGGCAGACGGGACAGTGGTTATTGACTACCAGCGCTGTATAGGCTGCCGTTTTTGCATCGTAGCCTGTCCCTATACCGCCCGAACTATGGATTACGGTGACAACTATCTGGAAGACGAACCTGAAGATTCCGGCCTGGTGCTGGGTTATGAGCAAGGCGGAGTCTGGCAAAGCGCCTCCAATTTTGAATATGGCAACGAACATTCGCGCACACCCAAACGGGATTCGCCTATCGGCAATGCCCGCAAATGCCATTTCTGCCTGCACCGTCTGGAAAAGGGCATGTTGCCGGCCTGTGTTACCACCTGTATCGGCCGGGTAAACTACTTCGGTGACTCCAATGACCCCGACAGTCTGGTTTCGGAACTTATAGCCAACCCGGGCATTATCCAGCTTAAATCAGAGTTAGGCACTGACCCCTCAGTTTATTATTTATTTTAACGGGAGGAGTAAGGTAAACCATGAATTGGAAAAGGATAGCACTGGGTATATTGATCCTTTCCCTTGCTGCCGGAGTCTGGGGGTTCCTGATGCTCCTCAACAATGGTCAGCAGATGCTCGGACTGGGCAGTTTCGTAGTTTGGGGCTTGTGGATGGCACTCTACGTATTTTTTGCCAGTACCGCAGCCGGTATGTTTTTTATAGCATCTCTGGATCTGCTTTTTAAAGTCAAAACTTTTGCCGGTACCGGCAAAATATTCATGCTGGCTTCACTAGCCAGCTTGGGTGCAGGTCTGATCCATATTCTTATCAACGAAGGCCGCCCTGAACGGGTTATGAACGTATTTTTACACCCTAACTTTGATTCAGTGCTGGCTTGGTCCGTCTGGATTTATACCCTTATTGCCCTGGCTACAGCCGCAATTTTGCTGGTTCTATTTATACCTCAAAAACGCTTACCCTTCCGCAAAGAACCCGTAATAAAATGGCTGATGATTCTGGGCTTTCCGGTAGCGGTCATTGCCAGTGGTGCGGTAGGTTTTACCCTTAGCACCCAATCCTCCCACTCCTTCTGGAGTGTGGGACTTTTCCCGGTACTCTTCCCCATCTTCGGTATGTCGGCCGGATTTGCTCTCTCGCGCATAATAGTCGCCCTGTATGGAGATAAAACCAGCCCCGGTTACCCGCGTTTGGCCAAAACCATGGCTATCTCCACCATCGCCCTGTTGCTCTCCATTACGTACATTATAGGTTCGGTTCTTTTTGTAGGCATATATGACGCCACCCCGCCGACTATTGAAGCCGCCAACTATATAATGTTCGGTCAATACTGGTATGGATTCTGGATAGTTCAGATAGGTCTGGGCATTGTGGTGGCTTTGGGTGCTTTGATAAAAGTCTTATCCAAACCCGGTTTATCCAAAAAACCTGCCTGGGGTCTTACCATAGGTGTGCTGGTACTACTAGGAGCGGCTGTAGCCCGTTTGAACTTTATCATTCCGGCCCAAATAGTGGCCGGGGCAGACTTTTTGTCCAGCCCCATCATAGATAGCAGATACATAGACAGTTATATCCCCACCCTGCCCGAATGGGCACTTTCAGCGGGTATTACTGCCGCCGTCATTCTGGCCTTTTACATTGTTGCCAAGATGATGAAACTGATACCTGTCAGAATTGGAAATGAGGAAACCGGTGATGAATAAAGAAAAACCAGAAAAGAACCCCTCAGGCGGCATAACCCGGGCTAATTTTATAAAGGTTTCAGCTCTGCTGGGAGGAACTGCCCTGCTGTCCGGCTGCGACCTGGGTACAAAACCCAGACGGATACTGGGCAGCAGTGATTACCCTTTATCCAAGGCTGAAGATATTATCTACAGTACCTGCCAGCAGTGTGCCACCCAATGCAGTATAAAGGTAAAACTGATTGACGGCGTTATTGCCAAAGTAGACGGAAACCCGTTCAGTCCGTGGAATATGATGCCCCATCTGGACTACAAAACCCCGGTAACAACATCTGCCTTCACTGATGCAAGTATCTGCCCCAAAGGGCATTCGGGTGCCCAAACATCATATGACCCGTTCCGTCTGGTAAAAGTAATAAAACGTGACGGCCCCCGTGGCTCCAACAAATGGATAAGCATTCCCTTTGCCCAGGCAATAGATGAAATAGCCAACGGAGGCAAATTGTTTTCAAACGTGCACGGTGAAGAAAACCGGACAGTTGAAGGTTTAAAAGATATCTGGGCACTGCGTTCCCCCGAAATAACAAAAGCCATCAAGAATGATATAACCGCTATCTGGGCTGAAAAAGATGCAACCAAAAAGTCAGCTCTGGTTGCGGTTTTCAAAGAGAAGCATAAAGATCATCTGGATAAATTTATAGACCCCAACCACCCTGACCTGGGGACGAAGAACAATGGCTTCTGCTTTATGTTCGGGCGGACACAGGGTGGACGGGTAGATTTCATCAAGCGTTTTACAAATGACGCCATGGGCTCTGTAAATGCTCACGGGCATACCACCGTCTGCCAGGGTAGCCTTTTTCAATCAGCCAAAGCCCTAAGTGCCCAGTTTGATTCCGGCACGGGGTCATTTTCAGAAGGCGAAAAGTTTTACTGGATGGCCGACATAGGCAAGAGTGAATTTGTTATTTTTACCGGAGCGTCCCCCTTTGAGGCCAGCTTTGGCCCGACCAGCCGCTCCATGCGGATAAGTGAAGGCTTGGATACAGGACGAATGAAATATGCCGTAGTTGACCCGCGTTTCTCCAAAGCCGCTTCCAAGGCATGGAAATGGCTTCCGGCCAAACCCGGTACTGAAGGGGCACTGGCACTGGCTTTAATCCGCTGGATATTTGATAACAGCCGCTATGACGCCAGATATCTGGCAAATGCCAACAAAGCCGCCGCTGATGCAGACGGAGAACCTACCTGGAGCGGTTCCAGCTGGCTGGTGAAGATAGATGCCGCCGGCAGAGCTGCCAGACTGCTAAGGGCTTCGGATATCGGTTTGGAACAGGGCAATTTCAGCTTTGATACTCCGCTGGTTATGAAACAGGGTCAGTTTACCCGGTTTGATCCCAACGATAAAGTAAATGCAGTTGAAGGTGAGCTTCTGGTAGATACCACTGTAAACGGTTTGCGGGTGAAAAGCAGCCTGCAAATACTCCGTGACGAAGCTTCCAGCCATACTATAGAGGAATGGGCGGAAATCTGCGGAGTAAAGGCAGATGACCTTGCCGAAATAGCCAGTGAATTTACCAGCCACGGCAAAAAAGCGGCGGCAGATATCCACCGGGGTGTCAGCCAGCATACCAACGGTTTTTACAACTCCCTTGCCTGGTGGAACCTGAATATGCTGATAGGCAACTATGACTGGCAGGGCGGCATGCTAAAGGGCTCTGCCTATGATATCAAGGGCGGCAAAGCCGGCGGGCCGTTCAATCTGGGACAAATGAGACCCGGTGCGCTTACACCCTCCGGAGTAAACATTGTCAGACACGGAAATATCTACGAAGATACCACTCTTTACCAGAGCACGGGTTACCCAGCTAAGCGAAACTGGTATCCCCTTTCGGAAGATATTTATCAGGAGGTTATTCCTTCGGCCGGAGATGCCTATCCCTACCCTATCAAAGCCCTTTTCCTGCACATGGGTTCACCTGTTTACGTAGTCCCAGCCGGGCATACTGCTCTGGAATTCCTGACGGACCCGGAGAAACTGCCCCTGTTGGTTGTTACCGACATTGTCGTAAGTGAAACCTCCATGTATGCAGATTACATTTTCCCGGATCTGACCAACATGGAACGCTGGGAATTTGCCGGCAGCCAAAATACTATTCCCTTCAAATCCCAGCCGGTCAGGCAACCCGCCATTGCCCCTTTGGTGGAAACAGTAAAGGTTTTCGGTCAGGATATGCCCCTGTCCATGGAAACCATGCTGCTGGGTCTGGCGGAAGAAATGGGTTTGCCGGGATTCGGGCCTGACGGGCTGGGACAAGGTATACCCCTTAGCCACTTTGATGACCTCTACCTGAGAATGGCTGCCAATCTGGCCTTCGGGGAAAAAGCTGACGGCTCTGATGCAGTACCTGATGCAGACGAAGAAGAAATACAAATATTTACCCAAGCCAGACGCCATATGCCGGATAATATTTATAACCTTGAACGCTGGAGCAGTTTGGCAGGCGAAAACTGGCCAAAAGTTGTATACATGCTGAACCGGGGCGGCCGCTTCCAGGACTATGAAGGGGGTTATCCTGCCGATCAGCAGCTGGGCAACAAATATGGCCGCCTGTTCAATGTGTTTTTGGAAAAAACCACCGAAGTTAAAAATTCGCAAACGGGTGAGTCCATTCCCGGTCATGCCTGCTACATTACGGCTGGACGTGACTGTTACGGACAGGAACTGAATGACGAAAAGAACGGATATGACCTGAGCTTAATCACTTACAGAGAGATTGCACGCACCCCCACCACCGCCAGCAACTATTATCTGAACCCCCTGCTGCCGGAAAACACTATCCTTATTAACCAGCAGGATGCAGACAGGTTGGGGCTGACTGAGACAGATATAGTCAGGGTGGTTTCCGAGAGCAATCCGAAGGGTGTCTGGAACCTGCGGAATGGCCAGGAGTGGCCCATGAACGCCAAGCTCAGCATTATGCAGGGTATCCGCCCCGGAGTGATAGCCTTTTCACTGGGGTACGGCCACTTTGCCTACGGCGGACTGGATATTACCATTGACGGCCAGTTGATTCCGGGCGAGACAAAACGAACCAAGGGTGTAAACGCCAACGCCGCCATGAGGGTAGACCCGCACCTGAAAAATACCTGTCTGGTTGATACCGTTGGGGGCAGTGCCGTTTTTTACGATACCAAGGTCAGACTGGAAAAAGTTAATACCTAACCAAAGCACGAGGAGGCTAGCTGTGAACACATATTTAAACCCTGAAAAAAACCGTATCCCTACAGGCCTGACCCTGGCAGTCATAGGTTCTGTATGGGGGCTTCTGGAAATGGCGCTTGGCGGTTTCCTGCACGCAATCCATTTTGCCAATCAAGGGGCAGTTATGGGCGGTCTGGCTATATCCCTAATGGCCATATTCCTGAGCATTACCAAGAAACCTGCCCTTGTCCCCCTGCTGGGCATTATTGCGGCATCTTTCAAACCCTTCTCCGCTTTTATTTTCGGCGAACCGGTATTTTCCGCTTACGTAATCAACCCCGCCATAGCCATTATAATGGAGGCTGTTGCCTTCGGGGCTATTGCTTTTATCTTCAAAAAGGCTATGGAAAAGCATCTTTTCGCCCAGATAACCACCGGTTTTCTGGCAGGGGCTTTGGGTATAGTATTATATGCCGTTATTGCCTCGGTATTCGGTCTGGGCAAATGGCCTATGCTTGATATGGCCGGCAAGCTAGACACCATCGTAAGCACCGGCTTGCCGGTTGCTTTGGCCGGTACTATTACTCTTGCAGCCGGATACTATCTGGGTAAATTCGGTATGCCCAAACTGGCAAATTTCAAAACTAACTATCCCCGCCTGTACTACGTAACTTCAGCAGCTGCGGTAGTATCGTGCTGGGTTATTCCGGCAGTATTTCATCTGGGAGCTTAGGTGAACCTTATTATCACCGGAGAGGTGGGCAGCGGTAAAAGCTCACATTGCCAAAGATATGCTAAACACCTGCAGGAGTGCGGTTTTAAAACCGGTGGTGTGATTTGCCGGCCTGTGTTTCAGGAAACAACCAAAACCGGTTACAAGGTTACCGATATCCGCACTTCTGCAGAGACTATTTTCAGCCTTACCCACCCCCCGGCTGAATTCACGGGAGAAAAGGTTGGCAAGTACTCTATCTGCCAAAGCGGCCTTTCTTTTGCCGGCAAAGCCATACAGGAGGCTATCCAAACCGGTTGCACGGTTATATTCCTTGATGAAATAGGTCACTTGGAGATAGCCGGCAAAGGGCTGGCTGAACACGCCCGTCTGGCTTACCAAAAGGCACCTCATACCATATCTGTAGTCCGCAAGTCTCTGCTTTCAAAGTTTCTGGCAGCCTTTGCACCAGACAAGTCCAACAACATTTTTGTAATACAGGACACTCAGACTGACACAGATATACACACACATTATTTTGAAAATAGGGCTGACACAGTTGATATCAGCTGCATTATACTGGCAGGCGGTAAAAGCACCCGTTTGGGCAGCAATAAAGTAACCGCCACCTTAAACTCGCAAACTCTGCTTGAAAGGGCTATAGCCAACCTTGCCGGTTACGGAGATGAAATTTTGGTGGTTACTGCTTACAGCAAAACAGATGACAAAACCCGGCAGCTTGCCGGTATCAAAATAATACAGGATATCCTGCCGGATAAAGGGCCGCTAGCCGGTATTTATAGCGGTCTCATGGCGTCAAATTCCCCGCTAAATTTGGTAATAGCCTGTGACATGCCCTTTATTAACCGGCCACTCCTTGAATACATGAGAGCACAGGCTGAAGGTTACGAAGCTGTAGTACCCAGACTGGCGCAAAGACCCGAACCCCTCCATGCAATCTACTCCAAATCAGCCGGTGAAAAAGCCCTTGGGCTAATAAATGAGGGCAAATTTGCAGTAAGTGACCTGCTGGCTTGCCTGAAAACAAGATATATAGAAGAAGCTGAGATAAACCGCTTTGACCCTGAACACCGCAGCTTTTTCAATATAAACCGCCCGGAAGATCTGGAAAAAGCCAGAAATATAGCAGAAATCAAATCTATATAGCCGTATTTAGCTAAAACCTGATTCTTCAAAACCTGCCGTCCCCTTACCGAAAGTAATCCCGCTACTCCCGCCAACCAAATTCAATTGCGATTCGCCTATGCAACTTTTAATCTAAAGAGCCGTCCCATTGAGCACAAGAATATATTATAATTAGATGGTTATAAAAATATTGTGCACAGGAGGATACAATGCCAGAGTTTGGATCACCCTTTTCCGGAATGGCTAAAGGCCAACCCCTAAGTAACGAAGAGCTTATACGGGCGATAAGATTTATGGTAGCAGCCGAATATGAAGCGATACAGCTTTATATGCAACTAGCCGAATCCACTACCAACAGGCTAGCCATAGAAGTACTCCGGGATATTGCCAATGAAGAAAAGGTGCACGCTGGTGAATTTCTCAGACTCTTAAAGGAACTTGCCCCTGACGAAGAGAATTTTTACGCTGATGGAGCAAAGGAAGTCGAAGAGGAAATAGAGAAACGCAAGAACAAATAACTGACCTTGTGCAGTAATAATTTGTTTCTGTGTGAGTTAGTCAATAGCTTCACTACTGACAGGTTTTAAGGCCTTCATTCAGTATATGCTGGGGTGCGGTGTACTGTAGTGAACATAAATTATTGCTTTTAAGCACCCGGAGTATATAAATGGGTAGAAATCAAAACTCCACCCATTTATATACTCCACAGTCTGCAGCCTTATCAACAACTCTCTCCATTAAATCAAGTTAAAACCTGAACCATTGGCATTCAGCCTTCCGGAAAGGTTTTTGAAATTAGTTAAGCTGTAACATCTATACTTGAGGATTAATAATACAATAGTATTTAGCATTGCCATGTAAGTAAAGAACAGTATAAGTATTAGGGCATAATTCTGGATACTAATCTCGTAAAAATATTTATTGCCAAATAAAAAGCTATTGCGAATCCTGTGGGTATATGTGCGTAAGGCATATCTTTTTGCTCTTTTTTCACAGCCAGCGTTTTTCAAAGAATCTAATAGTAATCAATAGCTCTAATAACTCTAGAAACACATCTACCAATATAGCCAATATACATAGGGAAAACCCGGTTTATAAAATGCTTCAAACCTAATTACCATGATAATAGAAGCCACAGACATGATAAGGGACATTACAGAAATAGCAACTATGTCTTCCTACAGGGAACTATGGATAAATGATACACATGGCAAACCTCATGGTAAGTGAAGACCGCATTATTTATATGCTAATGAAAAACCATGACAAACCAGTCAGCTACGAAGATTTATCCGAATTGCTATGAGGAGAATATTATCCGTGAGCGCAAAGCAATTTAAAAGCCCTTGTTTTAAGATTACGTAATAAAATTTAAGATACTGCATCCAATTCCAAACTTATAATGAATAGCCCTAACCATAGCTATATTCTGAAAACGGTTGATTGATTAACCTGATTTAAGAAGATTAAGCACACTCCCTCAAACAGGCACAGCCAGCACTAGCACGTGCATATACTAGTATTGAACCATCTGTTCCATGAGGAGGTAAGCCCTGAGCACGCATTTCACACCGGCTTTCCACTTTCTGCAACAAATTTTTCCCAAGCATAAATACATTTGCGAAAATACAAGCCAACCACGAAGGGATACGTTTAGATCTTGCCTAACTTGTTCAAGATGACTGAAGGTCTAGGGCGTTATGTCCTGTGATGGAGACAATGAAATTTTGGGTGCATCCTGATAGATGAACATATACCCCTTACCGGGAATATTAACAAGATACCTGGGGTTAGAAGGGTCATCTTCAATCTTCTCTCGCAAGTGTCTGATATTTACCCTGATTCTCTCATAAGCGTTTTCCCCCCAGATTTTTTGAGCTATCATCTCATTACAAACATAACGTCCGTTTGCACGCATCAGGTGATACAGTATCTGCCCTTCTATATTTGTCAGGCGTATCGACATATCATCTTTATAGAGCTTGGTTATTGATTGTCCGAAATGGAATGGACCACATCCAAATTCTAAATCAATTTCAGGCGAATGCAAACGTCTGCTTATCGCTTTAATACGAGCCAAAAGTTCCATCTGACGGAATGGTTTAACCAGATAATCGTCTGCCCCAAGAGAAAGGGCTTTGATAATATCACCTTCTTCATTTCTGACAGTCAGCATAATCACCGGTAATTCGGAGAATAGCCTGATTTGCCTTAGCACTTCATAGCCGCTGATATCCGGTAAACCGATATCAAGAATGATGGCATCGGGCTTTGCTGTTTCCACCATTTCAATCCCTTTTTCACCAGAATTGGCTTCCACCAAACGCACATCCGGCCAGCCAAGCTTAAAAGCCAGTTTCACAACTTCGGTTGTCTGGGTATTGTCCTCAATTATTAGTATCTTCATTCACTTCTCAACTTACATCGGTCTGTTTTACTGGTAAAATAATATCACAGGTTGTACCATGGCCTTCCTGGCTGCTAATGGTAATTTGCCCATGATGGAGATCTACAAATGTTTTGGAAAGGGCCAAACCCAAACCAAGCCCGCCGGAACTTTCCTTAGAAGTCAACCGGTCGTCATATGAAGTCAGCAACCGCTTCTGTTTTACTTTTGGTATTCCTGAGCCATTATCTTTTATGCAAACAACCAAATGCCTGCCTCTTTGAGATACACCTATTTTGATAAAACCGCCTTGCGGGGTAAATTTTAGTGAATTTTCTAAAATATTCATAACAATTTGCTTAAACCTGACCTGATCAACCTCGATAAGTGGTAGATTCGGTTGGAAAACTGTTTCAAGGTTTTGATTCTTGGCCTGCGCTTGGGGATGTATGTATTCTACAATATCAAGCAACAGCTTCACACAATCAATTTTTTCAATATTCAGCGAAAGTATACCCAACTCGCCCCTGACTAGGTCAAACAGGTCATTCATCCTGTTCTCAAGTTCTTCCGCTCCCTTATTTATCTGGTTAGCCAGTTCGTGCAAATCATCATACGGCAACATTTTTACCAGCATGTCGCTTGCCGCTATAATAGGGGTAAGGGGCGTTTTTAATTCATGTACCAGAATACGGGTGAATTCTGCCCGCTTCTTAAATTCATTCTCAAGCTGGGTGTTGAGCATTTTTTCACGCTCATACATATTCTTCAGCTTCATCTCGTATTCTTTTCTTAAAGATATATCCCTGATGATGGATAATATTACCAGTTTGCCATTCAGTTCAAACCGGAGACCGCTCACTTCATTCTGCAAAATCTTGCCTGACTTTGATTTATGCAGCAGTTCATAAGTAGCGCCATCCTCTCTGTGGATAGTTGCCTTGGTTCCGGCCAAAAATTTGGCTTTGCTCTCTTTGGAATTAGGCTGGAAAGAATCAGCATATTTACCGACCATCTCCTGCCGGGTATATTCAAACCGCTGGCAGGCCATATCATTTACTTCAATTACCTTAAAGCCTACTTTATGGGCATCCCATTCCCAAAGTATTATGGCATCACGGGCTTTATTAAATATGGTTCTAAACTTCTGTTCGCTATCATGCAAAGCTTTTTCAGTGATGGTTTGTTTTTCAGTTAGACTCCGTACCAGTTTACTGAAGGTATCTAACTCAGCTGTTTTTTGTTTAAGAAGCTCCTTAAGATAAGATTGCTGCTTTATCAGCTTGCCTTGGGTTTCCTGCTCACTATCCAAATTTTTCAAAAATGCACAATTATAGTCCATGCCGGAATATTTCAGGTACGAATCATTTATGCTTGCTTGAACTTTATAGCCGGATTTTAATAATAAAGTTGCTAACCGCATATTAGTACCTGACTTTTTCAGCCGATTCCAGTAAGCCTCCCACTGTGAGTGGGTAAAATTCGAGGAAATTTCACAAATATTCATCCGCGACAATTCCTCTGTACTGTAACCGATCATTTTGGCAAAGACTTTATTTGAATATACGATTTCACCACAATTGTTTAACCAGTAAACAGCCACCGGAGCATCATCCAGTGCTAATTTGCCTATAGAACTGAACATTACAGGTTTCCAATCCTCACTGCCAAAGCTGTATTCAACTTTTCCATACTAAATTATAGCTGTAGAAATCAAAAAATACACTACAAATTTTACCCGCCCATTTCCGGTTACTCGTGGCGTTGTTAATAATCTTAACAACAATTAACAGATTAATAACAACACAAGCGTTATTATTTTCAGTTAGAGTAAGAGCTATTTTGAAGGAGGTGCTAACTGAAAAAAGACTCTCGGGAGAGACCGGGTGGCTTTGGGAAAGACCAAAACAAAAAGGAGAAGGAATTGATGAGTAAATTTCACAGTGCAGTAACTCGACGTGACTTTATGAAAGGGATTGGTTTAGCCGGAGCGGGTATCGGAACTGCGGCTGCCGTAACTCCCCTGTATCATGACTTAGATGAAATAATAGGTTCGAAAACCTCCCAGTGGAAACGCCCCTGGTGGGTAAAAGAACTCGAACTGGAAGAGCCTACTACTGAAATAGACTGGAGTCGGGTAGAGAGATTTGATGCCCGCTATTCAGCTCATTCACCAGCTGAAGTATGCCGTTTTGTCGGGTTGGATGAGTATAACAGAGTTAGAGCCTTAGCTAATACCTCGCAGGACATACTGGATAATAAACCCGGTTCAACCCTGCGGGATAACGCCCTAAATGTCGGTGCTGGTACCGGTCAGTACATGGGCGGTTACAAATCTGATTATGTCTTTCCAGCGGCTGGGACTTGCTGCGGGTCTTACTCTGTATATTGGACTGGACAGAAAGGCACCGCTACCCCGGAAAGTCTGGGTGTGCCGAAATGGTCTGGTACGCCGGAAGAAAATACCCAGATGGTACGGGCTGCCATGCGCTTCTTCGGGGCTACCGACGTATCCGTAGGGGAAATGAATGAGAAAACCAAGAAATTTGTTTCAACCTATCCCCAGGGCGGAGATGTAAAATATCTAAATAGCTGGCCACCTCCGGATACATACATCAAGAAGATTGTATTTGAAGATGTTGATAAAGGCTATACCACTGACACCAAGTATGTCATCCCCAATAAACCCCTATATTGCATAACTTACACCGTGCCCATGTCGAAGGACCTTTTCAGAACAGGCCCCGGTTCTCAGCTACGCTCAGCGGCCAATATAAGCCGCTATCGCCTGCGTGCAGCCATTGACACCTGTACCAAAGGGTTTTTGACTGCTCTTGGATATCAAGGTCTGGAGGAGCCGTATCCCTGTTTCCCATCACAGGCCGGAGCCGTACTGGATGGCTTGGCTGAAATGGGACGTAACTCAAACGTCTGTATCAGCCCTGAATATGGCAGTGTTCATGGCTATTTTGATATCATAACAGATCTGCCTATGGCACCCACTCATCCTATAGATGCCGGCATATTCCGTTTCTGCCATACCTGCCACAAATGCGCTGATGAATGCCCTGCCAAATGTATTGACCAGGGTTCAGAGCCGACCTGGGATTTCCCGGCCAGCATGTACAAGCCTGAAATGCCGGTAGATTACCATGCCCCCGGCAAACGACTATTCTGGAACGACCCCATTGCCTGCCAGATGTATTCGAACTCGGTAGCCGGCGGTTGCGGCGTCTGCATGGGTACCTGCACCTTTAATACCAACGGAGCTTCCATGGTACACGATGTAGTTAAAGCCACTCTTGCCAAAACATCGCTTCTAAATGGATTCCTCTGGAATGCCGATAAAGCTTTCGGCTATGGTATGGTTGAAGGTGAAGAGAAAGAGAAGTTTTGGGAGATCGGTTTGCCAGCCTATGGATTTGACACTACAGTTGGGTCAACAGTAGGCGGCTACTAAAATTTAGGTTTTCAGGAAAAGTGATATGAAAAGGTTAATGGTGCTGATAACAGGTCTATTGATATTAGGCTGCTTGTCTGTATTTGCCTCTTGTGCAAGTGATATTGACGCAGAAGAAAATCAGGGAAATATTCCCATGGAGCATGGATACCCGGCAAAAGACCCGAATGCTCCTGAACAGCCTGTTCAAGACCCATTGCCGCCTGAATCATGCGGTTGCGGATGAATAAATGTTGAAACCAATCTCTTATGGTTGGTAGGAGGAAAATCAAAATATGTGGTTTATAATTGGTTTGATAGTCGGGGCTTTAATACTGGGAGTGATTTGGATATTAAAACGCAATAATTCCAGTCTTTCTTGGTATGAATGGCTAATTGGACTCGTCGGCTTGGCTTTACTGCTTTTCACCATCCAGAATTTCTTTGGCAGTTTCGCCGAATTAGAATCTAAGGCGGCTTCTATGTTCTTGCTGGTTACCGGCTTACCTGCACTTATCCTACTAGCTTTGTCTTGGCAACTAGCTTCGAGAAGGACCAAAAAAGCATAAACTTGTCTTCGTATAAACAAATAAGCGGGTTGGTTTAAACCAACCCGCTTATTTGTTTATATCCAAACCAGCCGTCACAGATTTCAATTCTCACACTTCTAAGCAATACCAAGTCGTGTCAATTCTGTTATCTACTCGTTAAGATTTACGCATTTTCCAATGCCAGACTCAAAGTTTTGCCTGTATATAATTGATCTTCTCCCCGAAAACGAGTCCGATTTTCAAGGAGAAGAGGAAATAAACCGCCGTGCCAAGCTGATAGAAAAGGAACTCCGCAAGTTACCGGCACGCATGCCGGGCATTGGTAATATGAGCAAAACCAGAATCACCGCTAAAACGCTGGAAAGGAAACTGCGTATAGGCGGAGGCGATTATGTCAGTCTGCGCAGCCGAGTACCGCCATCCAGAGGAGAACGGGTACCGCCACCGAGGGTTCCTACCATTAATCCACCGGATAACCCGCCGCCGAGGATTGATCCGCCTCGCATTACCCCACCAGATTTTAACTACAGAGGCGGCAAAGGACACACGGATAGCCAAAAAGACAAGGATATCAGCAAACCAAGGCTGAAAAGTGGCGATGTGGCATGGAAACAGGGGGAACTGGGCACCGGTGATAATAAACGCCCCGTCTGGATAATAAAACGTGCCAATGGCACTCATGAATATGTTTTCCGTCCGCCGGAAGGGGCGACCCGCTTGGAAGGTACTCCGGCAGAGACTTTCTTTACCAGAGGTAAAAAACCTCCCAAAAAACTGACTCAGGAAATGGGCGTTACCACTGCCAAGATTGACCTTGAGCGCAACCCGAGGATTGATTTCATAGCCACTACGGCGCCCAAGTTTAAACCCTATATTCCAAAGAGTGTCCGACGGTCTATAGGCATGTGACAAAGTGTCACAGATATTCGGAAGATATGCGAAAGGCCGGGATGAACCCGGCCTTTTCAGATTATATTCTGCCTGCCTCTTAGCATTTAAAAACTTCCCCGGGGCCTTTTGGCACAACCGCAAACAGCATGCTGATATCTGACTGGGCATATGAATAACCTTCTCTAAAGACATTGGCCCATGTTTCCATTTCGTTCATGGTCATTTCGCGTATTTCCCCTTCTCGGATACAAATGTATAAACCCTCTACATATTCCTTGGTTGCATTCGCTTCCAACCATGCTTTTGGGTTCTTAGTAAAGCCCTTTTCCAGTATTTCCCCTACCCCGATTGCCCAGAGCATAGACTCAAGCAGGTCTTTTCTTATCCTGTCATCCGGCCGGTAATGAATGATTAATGCCCTTTCCATATTCAGTACCATGTTTTACTCCTATTAAATCCTAGTATTTCCTATAGCATACTATTAAGATGCTATGATGTCAATAGGATTATTGCGTATTGACTAATTACGTTATATGATATTGCTATGATGAAAACATTAAGAGAACATCGATTGGATAAATTCTGGAGCCAAGCTGAGTTAGCGAAACAAGCGGGTATCGGAGCGGATACAGTTAATAGACTCGAAAATGGCAAACAAAACCCAAGTTTTATTACTGTACGCAAACTTGCCATGGCTCTCGATATTAAACCAGAGGAAATTGAATTCTAATGTGGGATTGGATTGTTTGGGTATTTGTTGGAATTCTGGCTTTATCTGGAATTGCCGGCATATTATCACTAGATACTAGAGGTAGATCATTACTAGGGCTTGTCTTAATTGTTGGTGCTATAATTTGCGCTATCACTGGCGTTGGAGATAGTTGGACGCCAATATTACTTTATTTGATCGGCGGATCCGCATTTATTATATATAACCTCATCAAATGGGGTCAGCTCCGGGATTACTACTGGCTATGGTGTATGGAAACAGACGAATTCTTCGGTCCCTTCAACAACGATATTGAGATAAAACTTTTTCAGCCCCCGCATTACCTACCAGGCGGGTGGCAAATCTTCTGGATACCGGCCAAAGACCCTCTAAAAGCAACTAAAATCATCCGCAAGTGGGTTAAAGACGCTGAGAAAGTTTTACGTAAAGACCCTGAATATAAAGACAGAATGCCAAAGTAAATTTAATCTTACTTAACGAGGAGAATAATATGAATGCAAAAAAACAATCTCCTTTGCCTTTTGAAGGCGAAACTCAAACAGATCTTTTTAGGCCATCTGGCAAACCGATAAGAAAAGTATTTCATAACGATGAATGGTATTTTTCTATAGTCGATGTTATTGAAGCTGTAACAGAAAGCTCTTCCCCAAGCCGTTATTGGAATGAGTTAAGAGAAAAGATGCGGCAGGAAACAGGTGATGAACTTTTCGCTAAAATCGAAAAGTTGAAAATGCCAAGTGCTGATGAAAAACAAAGAGAAACTGATGCAGCGAATACAGAAACTTTATTCCGCATCATACAGTCTATTCCTTCTCCTAAGGCTGAACCTTTCAAGAAATGGCTAGCAAGGGTTGGCTTCGAAAGAATTGAAGAAACTCATGATCCGGAAAAAGCCATACAACGGGCAATGATTACTTATAAATTAAAAGGTTATCCTGATGAATGGATTAATGCACGTATTCGCACAATATTAAGCCGAAAAGAACTAACAGGTGAATGGGCTAAACGAGGTGTTAAAGAAGGCCTTGAGTATGCCATTCTTACAAATGTTATTTCTCAAGAGACTTTCAATAAAAGTACTCAGGGACATAAAGATTATAAAAATCTAACAAAAGCTGATAATTTACGAGATCATATGACTGATATTGAGCTTATTTTAACAATGTTAGGGGAAAAGTCTACTGTCAGTATTGCAATCGCACGCGATGCCACAGGATTAGATGCAAACAAATCAGCAGCTCATGTAGGTGGTAAAATAGCAGGAGATGCCCGTAAAAACCTTGAAAGAGAATTAGGCCGCAGTGTTGTATCAAAAGAAAACTACTTGAATAATAAATCAGTTCAAGACCATCTGATTGATGAAGGCAGTAAATATCTCAATACTGATGAATAAATATTTTAGTAATTATATATAGAAATTCATAAATGGCGACTGGCAATACCAACTCGCCATTTATTATTTAACACAATATATTTATAACTTTTACAGTTTTAAGTTATCAACCGGGCTAAACTTCTTATGCCCCTGTACAGCTGCTTCTGAATTCAAACTGGACGCATACCGTCTGGTCATGGTCAGCGTGCTATGCCCCATAAGAGACTGTACCTCAAATTCCCCTGCCCCATTCCTTAGGCACATAGTAGCAAAAGTATGCCGGAAAGTATGGGGACTACACCGGATATTTGTAATGCCTGCCCGCTTGCCTAACGTGACAATTGTTTGCATGATACCGTTGGTAGTTAAAGGGTGGCACTCTT
>NZ_JBAZDW010000011.1:32393-33218 GCF_041654235.1 Dehalococcoides sp.
TATAGCGAGTTTTATGACGGCTAACCCAAACATCAGGGGTTTTATCTCCGGGAAATGACTGAATTTTAAGATATTGATATTCCAGTAGTGCCCTTTGGACTTTAGGGCCTATGCGAACCACACGTTCCTTAGCCCCTTTACCCATTACCTTAATCAACTCGCTATCGTAATTGATATCGCTCCATTTTAGCTCTGTACATTCACTCAATCTCAGCCCCGTATCAAGTAACAATAGAATAAGTGCTTTATTCCGCCTATCCTCGAATGTTTCCCCAGATACCAGGGCAAGTAAGCGCTGACAATGTTCTGGAGTAAGAGGTTGTATAACCTTGCGAGGAACTTTAGGCAGACGTACCTGCTTTAACGGATCTACAGTAATTTGACCATTGTCCTTGAGCCAGTTAATAAATGGGCGAATTTGCTTGAAGTAATCAGTGACAGATTGCGGACCGTTAGTCAGTTGTAATTGTTGTAGAAATAATCCGAGGTGGATAGAGGTAATCTGTGCCGGCTTAGTGACACCATTCGCTTGGCAAAAATCCAGAAAACGACCACACATATACCGGTAATTGGAAATTGTGGCTTTACTGAGTTGACCAACCTTGGCCATTAATAAGTATGTCGAAAGACATAATTTAAGGTCATCTGGTGTAGTCAAAAGGTCACTAGCTACGATTGGGTAATCGTAAGATTTTTTGCGAGTTAAACGGTCATTCATGCGCCATTTCGAGCTACCGACAGCGCTTTTAGCTTTATGGTGGAGCCGGAGGGATTCGAACCCTCTACCTTTTGACTGCCAGTTAGCCCCCCAAAAACCAAGCGCTA
>NZ_JBAZDW010000012.1:0-31338 GCF_041654235.1 Dehalococcoides sp.
AGTGTGCCAGCGGAGAGTCTATTTCCACCTCTCCCATGGGGGTCTGCCAAATGCCTGAAGCCATAATGGCATATTCCGCCCCTATGCCCGTATGGCTGGGGCCAAGTATGATAGCGGTTTCAGGCAGGTCTAAACGGGAGCCTACCGCCATGGCGACTCCCCCTGAATACGGATAGCCGGCATGGGGCATAACCGCACCCAAATACCGTTCCTTAGCAATCCCTTTCACTTCCATAGGGGTTATAACCGAACGGATTTTTTCTTTGCTGGCCGGATAATAACGTCCTGCCGCAGACGCTTGTCTTAACATTATTCACCTTCCGTCGGGGAGGAAAGCCGGATATAAAGCTTTGACCGGCAGTGCCGGCAATGATCATTATCCAGTCCGCATATTTCAGTATCATAACCATGGCGGCGGATAAGTACCTGCCCGCATTTGGGGCAGCAGGTAGTCTCGCTTTTGTGTCCGGGCACATTCCCCATGTATACATATTTCAGCCCTTCCCCCTGACCTATTTCCACTGCTTTTTCCAGTGTCTCAACAGGCGTTGGAGGAACATCCAGCATATCCCGGCAGGGATAAAAACGGGTGACGTGCCAGGGAGTAAGCTCTCCCAGACGGGTTTTTATCCAGCGGGCTATCCCGGTAAGCTGTTCAGGGTCATCATTATAGGTGGGAATAATATTTGTTACCACTTCCACGTGCATGCCCCACTGGGACTTGGCCCTTTCGGTGGTAGCCAGTATCTTTTCCCAATGCTGGATTTTGGATAGCTTTTTATAGGTATCCGCCTTGAAACCCTTTATATCCACCCTGAAAGCGTCCATATACGGGCCAATAGTATCCAGCGCATCCGCGGTCATATAACCATTGGTTACATATACCGTATAAAGCCCGTTATTTTTGGCTAAACGGGCACAATCCAGCGTATATTCAAACCAAACCGTAGGTTCATTATAAGTAAAGGCGATACCCTGGCAGTGGTGTTCTCTGGCCATGCTTACAGCCTGTTCGGGCAGAAGGGTTCGGGAGCTGAACAGTCTTTCGTAAGTATCAGGGCAGGCAATCTCCCAGTTTTGGCAACCGGTACAATGAAAGTTGCATCCCCAGCTGCCCAGTGAAAATACCTGACTGCCGGGATAGAAATGATAAAGCGGTTTTTTCTCTATGGGATCTACCGCCACCGAGGAGGTACGCCCGTAATTCAGACTAAAAAGAGAACCGTTTATATTTTGATAAACCTGACAAACACCCAAGTGATTGGGATTTATACGGCAATTCCACTGGCAGGTATGACAGCGGATTACTCCGTTTGGCATCTTTTGGTAGAGCAAGGCTTCGTGCATATTTGCTCCTTCGGCTAAATTATAACACCCCACCCTGAGAAAAAATACAGCTTTAAGGTTAGCCTGAACAAGAGTTAACTGAAAAGGTTCATGACCGCAATGCCGCTTACGGTTAAAACCACCCCGCCTATCTGAAGTATCCGCAGCCTTCTACCCGCAGGCCATTCCAGCAGAAAACCCGGTATCAGCCGAACCAATAGGAAGGCGTACACTAGCACAAACAAGGGGCGGGCACTGGAAATAGCCGACACCAGCGAAATAGGGCCATGCTGGATAGACCAGAGCAGAAGCAGCATACCCCCAAACAGAACAAGCTCATCCAATATTATCAGTAAGTAACAGAGTATCGGCTTTGTAATCCCTTTAAGTTCGGTAAAAACACTCCTGCGGAAAGATACCGCCAGCAGAACAATGGCTAAACATATACTGCTCACCCAGTAACCGTTCCAGAAGGTAATCACATCCAGCACGTGTTTATTGATAATGTCAGACCCGGATATAAGCAACCCGGCCAATATGAGCAAAACTGTAGTCTGGCTGAGGCGAAACGACCTGCCAGTGCCGTTTCTTCGGGCGGAAACCAGTATTACACCCCCCACTACCGCCAATATAGCCAGCCACCTAAGTAAACCTATGCTTTCGCCCAGCAAAGGCACTGCCATAAGGCTTACAAAAATGGGGTAAGAATAATATATGGGTATCACCCGCGAAACTTCTTCAGTCTTCAAAGCAAACAGCATTATGTAAACAGAACAAGCCCGCAGAGCACCGGCCGCAAAAGCCAGCGCGATAATATCAGGGGGAGTACCTTCGGCAAAAGGGAACATGAAAGACAGCGGGATGTTGTAGCTCATCATCAGAAGCCCTACCGGCAGGATAAAGGCTTTTAGACTGGGAAATCTTTTTTGGAGAAGATGCCCGTCCAGAATATTCACCATGCTCAAAAGAGCAGTGGCCAGTAGAGCTGCAAAAAACCAAGACATATCTAAACGTCTTAGTCTACACTATACCTGTATTTTTTTAAATGCCTCAAAACCCATCACTATATAATCCCTAACCAAGCTATCCGCCGTTAAATAATTCAGCAATTTCCCCAAGCCCGCCCATACTTTTCCGGTGGCTGTCAGACCGGCTAAACTGAGGTGATACCCTTTATTGCGTTTGACTTTGCGGAGTATTGTTACTATACTATCTGAGCATATTGACGCGGGGTGGAGCAGTGGTAGCTCGTCGGGCTCATAACCCGAAGGCCATAGGTTCGAATCCTATCCCCGCTACCAATTCTAAAGCTAAAAAGCCTTCCGAAAGAATACCGGGGGGCTTTTTCTATGGGAGGAGAGAAATGCTTAAAATAAGCGGAACCAAAAAAGAAGTGGCATACCTTACCATAAACTACAAAGACGGCACCAGAGAAACCCTGGATGACTATGCACTGGTGGGACTAAGCGGCGAAACCTGGTTTAGCCTGCTCCATGCCGAACTGTCTGAAGATGATATGGTGGAACTGAATAACCACATAGCTGACCTTACCTATAAAATAAGGGATTTTCTGGACAAGAAAAAGTAAGCTTTCAACTCAAATATCCCCCGAAATACTCCTCTTTAAACAATAAAGCCCGCTTTTAAGGCGGGCTTTTCTTGATTAGGGATATAGAACTTCAGCGTTTCATATTTACATATTGCAGGGGCACGTCAAAGTCCTGTTCACTAAGAAGACGCATTATCTCCTGCAGGTCATCTATCTGCTTGCCGGTTATGCGTATCTGTTCGCCCTGAATGGCAGAGTCCAGCTTAAGCTTGGTAGACTTGATGAACTTGGTTATTTTGGAAGCAGTCTCTTTGGTTAGACCGTCTTTTATTTTGATTTCGGTTTTGGCGGCACCCAGTGAGACGGTATGAGAATCTGCAATATCCAGACACTTGCTGTCCAGCTTGAAGCGGACACACTGCTGAATCAGGGTTTCAATAACAGCCTTCAGCTTAAACTCATCTTCGGCAACTATCTCTATGGCCTTATCTTTGCGGTTCAGTTCCAGTTCGTATTTGGAGTTTTTAAAATCATAACGGTTGCCAAGGTCACGCTTGGCATTATTTACGGCGTTATCCATGGCTTGCATGTCTACCGTGCTTACCACATCTAGAGACGGCATATATCCTCCCCTTCCAGCTTGTCCTATATTACTTCATTTTAGCACGTACAAGATTAAAATTCTGCAAATAAAAGATACTGAAGATATTGTTATTTCAGGACATCAGGGTAATAATATACCAATATACCCTTGCCGCTGATAGATAAGGAGTAAAAAACATTGACACAAATTGAATACGCACTGGACAAAAAACACCTGCGTACTTATCTGATTGAAAAACTAAAAATCTGGGGCATAGTTGTTTTGAGTTTAGCGATAGTAGCTATTGGTATGAATATTTGGCAGGGAGAACCTCAATACACCGAAATTATACTTGGTGCCTTGGTTTTCTTAATTATCTACATTTATGCCATATATATTTTTATGCTCAAAAGAGCAATGAAAAATTCCGGCGCTACTGAAAAAATGATCTTTGAAGAAGATGGAATTCATCATACTTCCGCCACCGGTTCAGGGATAATAAACTGGACAGCCTTTAAAAAATGGAGAAAACAAAAACATTTTTATTATTTAAAAATAAATGCCTTAATAACATTCCCTATCCCAGTGGATAGCATACCCGCTGAAAACCGCACTGAATTTGAAACCCTGCTCAGGCGGAAAATAGGCAAATAGAGGGGCTTGTCAAGAGTTTTTAAATATTTTTGTTGCCATATGGGTTTTGGGGTGGTTACAATAACCCTAAGACTAAGAATAAAGGCGGCAAAACCATGAAAACCAAAACCCTGAGCCTTATCCTGAGCCTGATATGCCTTTTCACTCTAATTACCGGATGTGACGGTATAGGACTGGAGGATATCCACCTGAATCTGGGGGGTGATGATTCCAATACCGATGATACTACCCAAGAGATTAGATGCCAGCTGACACTTCAAACCAGAGTAGTCACAGTAACAGGGGCTTATGTTTACCCTGTTATGGTTATATTCATGACAGATGTGCTGGATGCCGGCGGCAGCAATGTATATTTCCATGACCGCCAGATTAAGTATACAGACTCCAAGGGTTATATCAGCTTCACCGCACCCTCATTCAACCTGCCACCGGACAGATATGCGATAATTACAGCCTATGTTCAACAGGGAGATGAAGAAGGCTTTACAGCAACTACTGCGTCCATGTCATTCACATATGCTGAAATTTCCCAACATGGCACTTTGCGCAGCGGCGGCCTGATTACCTATGCCAAGTTCATGACAGTCATAAAGGGGTAACACCAGTCTAAAACAAAAAAAGAGGTCTTCACACCTCTTTAAAATATATGCTGGTCCTGCCGCTAGCCCGATTACGCTCAGGGCTCCGCCCACGGGAGGGGACCTGGATGATAATTAAGCCGTTCGGCGCCTCAACCGACAGCACCCTGATTTCCCCCGGCAGGACCAACCACGTATATCAATTTTTAAACTTTCAGGGGATTTAAGCTACCCTGAATCAAGATTGATAAATTATGACAGAATTATTCTGTTTTGGCAATACTATTTATCGTTTTATTGCCAAGTCAAATTTTATCTTGCCTTTTAAGGCCATCCATCCCAAATTCATATTAGCCCAAATGCGTTTCCGGCCTGTTGTCTTTTAGATTTTATCAGAACACCCCAGACAAACCGCCTTAATCCAATTGCCCACCCCTGCAGGTCAGGTATTAAGTTAAACCCCGAACAGATTTTTAATCTATATTATTGTCAGCAGCCAAGAAAGACTCCGGGTTATTCAGGAAATCACGGTAGATGCGGTAGTACTGGGTATCGTAATACCCTATTGGGGAAACAGGTGCGGTATCAAACGTGTATATGGAAGCACCCGGACAGGCCAGCAGGATAGGCGAATGGCTGACAATAATAAACTGGTTATGGTCAGAACTTGACGCCTGACTCAGAAGTTTTAACAGCATGAGTTGGCTTTTGGGTGACAGGGCAGTTTCGGGCTCGTCCATAAAATACAGCCCCCTAACCTTGTAACGGGATTCAAAATATTTCATCAAAGACTGGCCATGGGAACGGTTGGTAAGGGAATCCCCTCCAAAGTATTTCAGAATATCCGGCGAAGCCGCCGCCCATTCATCCAGAAAACGGGTAAAGTCTTGAAAGGTGCGCGAATCAAAAAATGAGCCCTTAACCCCGCCCTGAGGCAAGCCAAGCTCCAGATAGTCTGACAAACAGTCTGCATAGGGGTTATTATCCAGTGTCAGGCGGCTGGTATCCTCCCAGATATGTACCCCGGCCTTGCGGCAGATAGCCCTGAGCAAAGTAGATTTGCCGCTGCCGTTTTCCCCGATGAAAAAGGTGACCGATTTGTCCAAAACTATCTGAGGGGTCTTATGCAATACGTCCAGATTAAAGGGGTAAACACCGGTATCCGGAAATCTGTCAGACCTGATTTTTACGTTATCCAGAAACATGGGCCAAGCCTCGTTTCCTTAAAATGATTTCTGCCATTGTATGACTGCGGGATAAAGCTGTCAACGTATAAGTCTCAAATAATACTGGACATACACATACGGAAAATGGTATTAAATAGCATCTTCAAAGCTGAAACAGGTACGAAATGAATACTAAGATAAAGATAGTTTTAATAAGCGGTTCACCCCGAAAAGGCAACACCGAATATATACTGGAAAGTTTATCCAAACTGCTTAAAAAAGCCGGGGCAGATACCTGTCTGATACTGCTCAGAAAGTGCAATATCTGCTTCTGTACGGGCTGTCTGGCCTGCGAAACACGCACGAAAAGCCAACAGGGTATCTGCAAACAGAAAGACGATATGCCCGAACTGCTGGAACAACTGAAACAGGCGGATATAATAGTACTGGGCACGCCGGTCTATTTTGAGATGCTTAGCGGGCTGACGAAAAACTTCATAGACCGCACCTGCCCCGTCTGGCCAAGCCTGCAAGGCAAAAAAATGGGCGGAGTAGCGGTGGCTGAGGAAGGCATAGGCCAAGCTCTGCTGAACCTGAAACAATACGCCGAGGTCTGCCATATGAAATACCTCGGCAGTTTGGAACTGCTGGCCAAAACACCTAAAGAAGCCAGCCGGAATACCTCGCTGCCGGAAAAGCTTACGGCTTTTACTGATTTGTTGCTTCAGGGCTGAAGCAGGAGCGTCCGGCTGTAAGCCATTTCAAAACCCGCCCGGCGGGCATTACGCTCTGATGAATTGCCCGGTGCAGATACAAATATCATTTGGCGGACACCCATTTTGCGGGCTATTTTCATGCGGTGCTGGATAAGGGCAGTTTGAACCCCCCGGCGGCGGAAATCCGGCAAAGTGGCATCTCCCCCTAATTCAGCCATATGCCCCCGAACATACAATACCCCACCCCCGGCCGGTTTGCCGTCCAGATAGGCCAGATAGGCCGAAGAATTACGGCTATGGTAATTTGGCTCGCAGATAGACTGCATGGACATCAAATCTGACTCTGCAGAGGAGAAACCGTGGCTAACCACCTCCAGCCAGGTAAGATAGTTATTTTTGTTTACCGGCCAGATAACTATACCCGGCGGCTCTTTTATCTCAAGTTGAAAACTGCTGACCTCATGTACCAGTACACTGTCAAACTGATAAACCGTGTACCCCCGCTTGCCCAGTATATAAACCATATTTTCTTCTACCAGCGGGCATACATCCAGCATGGCTTTAAGACCATGTACGGCATAAAATTCCTCTATGCCAGGCAGGTCTTCCTCAAGCAGGGCTTCTTTCAACCCCAGACACATCACCCGGTTTACCGGTGATTCAGCCCCGTCATATATCAGAAATGCCCCTTTAAACTCCCTGACGCAACTGTCTGCATCAGGGTGCAAACGAACTCTGGCCGCAACATAATCAACCCTTCGGTGAGCTTGAAGCTCTTCCAGAGAAGCCGCCAAAGATAAAGTCAGATTCATATACCTATTACTTTACCCGTTCAGCCCTGTTTCCACAATAATCAGGCAGAAATATTCCCGTTATTTCCCATAATCAGTTCGGGAGACGGATATATGAAGGTGCAGCTCGGGATACTGCCAATCTCACCCAAGCAGCGGCAGACAGGGAAAGAAATCGTATTTAAGCACGACTATCTGCCCAAAAAACTCCTTGCCTTTCAGACAGGTGCCGGTTTGGACAGAAGCAAACCAAAGACAGCCAGTCACCCCTGCATATACAGATAACAAGAGAATCAGATTTAGAGCCTGTCAGGAAGCCTTTTTAGCCAGCGGCAATTCAGGATTGTCTTCGGTAACGGCTGACTCCAGTTTGCGAAGTATGCCGAATAGTATTTTCTCCCTGGCGTGCAGGGCTTTTTTATAGGTATCTGTTTCGGTATGGATTATCTCCACCCGAAGCTCACCGATATAGTTTTTAAGTATTCCTGCCAGCATCTCCCTTTCAGGCATGGTCAAATTTTTGGTCTTCATAAATCACCTCCCGGTGGCAAATTCACCATTCATTGAGGAAGTGCCAACCTTCTTCAATATCCCATAGGGGCTTAAACCCCACAATTAGTATGCATACGTATTTACAGATAAAGAGTGTCTTAGTTTTGAGGGCAGATACTTAGACAAAGAGCGGATAGCCTTTGAAACAGAGAAATCTATTTCAGGTATCTGAAAGTATTTCAGTCAGGAATTTACTTGACCTGATTTTTTTAAAAGACTAGACTAATTCAATGAAAATTGTAGGCATTACCGGTGGTATCGGCAGTGGCAAGACTACAGTTTGCCGTTATTTAAAAGAACTTGGGGTAAATATCATTGACGCCGACGAGATTGGCCACCGCGTACTGCAGAATAAGGGTATCCGTACCAAGATAACAGATGTATTCGGCAACGAGGTAATGAACCCTGACGGAAATATCAACCGCAAGATACTGGGTGAGCTGGTTTTCGGTTATCCCGAAAGGCTGGAACGGCTGAACAAAATTACCCACCCCCTGATAGAACAAGCCATTTCTTCCCTGCTGGAAGAGTACCGCCAAAAAGGCATAAAATCAGTCGCCATTGAAGCCCCTTTACTGGTGGAAGCAGGCTGGCTAAAGCTGGTAAACGAAGTCTGGCTTATTACCGCCCCCAAAGAAAGCATCTTCAAGCGGCTGCATAGCCGCATGGGACTAAGCCGTGAACAGGCTATAGCCCGAATTCAGTCACAAGCCACCGACAATGAACGCCTCAAATATGCCAGCGTTGTAGTAAACAACAACTGCCGTTTTGAAGACCTGAAAGCCTGCGTTCAGCTACTGGCTAAGGAACGGCTGGAGCTGGCTTAAGGTAATCAAGCCCTTCTGAAAGAGGTTTGGGGTCAAAGCCAAATTCTCTCTTTACAGCATCCTCAACAGTTATATTGTCTACTGACAGGGCTTTCAATTCCGGCATGGTAATAGGCGGATTAGAACTTGCACGTTCCATCAGCCAAACCAGCGGACGCATTAACCCCACAGGTACATGCAAACGGGGCTTTTTTATCCGCATAGCCTGCATCACGGCTGAAAGTACCTGATCATAGGTAAATATCTGAGGTCCGCCAATCTGTACGCTCTGGTGTATTTTTTCACCCTCCAGCATTTTCAACAGGCAGCTAACTACGTCCTCCACCCAAATAGGCTGAAGGCGGGTTTTTCCGTTTCCGGCTACCGGGGCAATAAACGGATAGGGTTTGAACGAACGAATAAGGGCATTTATAAATCCTGCCCCCGGCCCGAACATAACCGAAGGCTTTAAGATACTGTAACCCAGACCCGAATGCCTGACAGCTTCTTCAGCCAGATATTTGGAATGGAGATAAGTAAAACGGGGATCCGCACTGGCACCCAGTATACCCATATGAATAAATCTTTTTACCCCGTTTTCGGTAGCGGCCGCCAGTATATTTTTTGTGCCCTCTATATTTACCTCTGCAAAGGTGGCATTTTTATTTTCACGAAGTATTGCCACCAGATGAATTATGGCAAAAACATCTTTCAGACTATCCATCAGCACCGGCAAGTCATTAACCGTACCATAAACAAACTCCACTCCGGGAGTTTTTACCCGGTTGGCCTCAGTTTCATTCATAACCAACAGACGAATTTTAAAGCCGTTTTCAGCCAGTCTGGGCAATAAATGCCTCCCCACAAACCCACTGCCTCCAGTGACAAAAACCCTGTTAGTCATTTTGCCCCTCCTTCGCCTGATACTTTGAGTATAACTCCACACGCCAACAGAAATGTATAGGCCTTCAAAGAATATTTTGCTTATTTGGCGGTTTTAGGCTAAATTATAGGGGCAGATTTCGCAGAGGTTCTTGACAAGCATATCTAAACATATTATTTTTAGAAGGTTTTGTTTAAAAGCCTAGCGGCTTTGCGTTTTAATATATTCTACTGTATAATATTGCTTTGCTTTTGGGAGGTGTCAACATTTACGCCATAATTGAATCCGGTGGAAAACAATACAAGGTAACGCCCGGTCAGCTGGTTGAAGTAGATTTACTTGATCTGGCTGAGGGTGACAGCATTGAACTGGACAAGGTTCTGATGCTTAATGACGGTGAGACCGTTACTATAGGTTCCCCCACTATTTCGGGTGCCAAGGTAACAGCCACTGTTGCCGGCCATATCAAGGGTGACAAGGTCTTTGCTTACCGCTTCAAGGCCAAAACCCGTAACCACAAGAAAATGGGCCATCGCCAGCTGTACACTGTACTAACGATAGGTGAAATTCTGACCGGCGGGGCTGCCGAAAAGCCTGCCCGCAAGCCCAGAGCCAAGAAAACAAACGAGGTAACTACAGATGGCGCATAAAAAAGGTGCGGGTTCTACAAAGAACGGACGTGATAGCAAGCCCAAAATGCTGGGTGTTAAACGTTTTGCCGGTGAAAAAGTGAACTCCGGGACTATTATTGTCCGCCAGAGGGGCACTCATATTCACCCCGGTGAAAATGTGGGGCTGGGACGTGACTATACCATCTTTGCCACTTGCGAAGGTGTGGTAAAGTTTGAGCCTACCACTAATGACAGGAGGAAAGTCAGCGTAGTTGCTGACTAATGCCGTATGAAGGAAAAAATACACCCTAAATATAATACCGCCACCAACGTAAGTTGTGCCTGCGGCAACACTTTTACAGTGGGTTCTACCAAGGACAATATCAAGGTGGAACTTTGTGCCCAGTGCCACCCCTTCTACACCGGTGAGAAAAGAATGGTTGATACCGCCGGACGGGTGGAGAAATTCCGCCAGCGCTACGGCAGCAAAACCTAAGCAAGCACCAGTTAAAAAGGTAATAATAAAAGGAGCGGTATTAAAAGCCGCTCCTTTTTGTTTATGACGGAGTGGAATATTGGCAGATAAATTTTATTACGGCGGACAGGCAGTACTTGAAGGGGTCATGATGCGCGGCCAGAAAAATCTGGTCACGGCTGTACGCAACCCCGACGGCGAAATAACTACCGAAATCAGGCCGCTGCATTCGCTTTATACCAGCAAGTGGCGCAAAATGCCCATTATTCGGGGGGCGATTGTACTCATTGAAAGCATGGTTCTGGGTATTCAGAGCCTTATATATTCGGCAAACATAGCTCTTAAAGAAGAGGAAGAAGAACTTTCAGGCGGGCTTTTGTGGCTGATGCTGCTGGTATCACTGGGTTCCAGCGTAGCCCTTTTCTTTCTGGCCCCCCTGTTTATAACCAATCTGATGAGTTCCTTTCTGGAATCCGCCGTTTTGTTCAATCTGATTGAAGGTCTGGTAAGACTGATAATATTTGTCATTTATATAAAGCTGGTTACCCTGACGCCGGATATTAAACGGGTTTTCGGCTACCACGGGGCGGAACATGCAACCATTAATGCCTTTGAAGCCGGCGTGCCGCTTGAGATAGAACGGGCAGCCGAAATACAATCTTACCCTACCGCTCACCTGCGGTGCGGTACCAGCTTTCTGCTGGCGGTGATGGTGATAGCCATACTGGTATTCAGCCTGATAGGCAAGCCATCTTTTGCTGTTATGTTCGCTTCACGGATAATTCTGGTACCGGTGATTGCAGCTTTGAGTTATGAATTCACCCGTTTCAGTGCCGGACACTGCCATAACCCGATAGTCCACTTTTTAATTAAACCCGGTCTGGCTTTGCAGTCACTCACCACCCGCCCGCCGGATATAAAACAAATCGAGGTTGCCATCACTGCCCTGAAAAAGACAGTAGAGATGGACAACCCCGATTATATTCCCCAAAAAGCCTGCCCCGAATGCGAAGCGGCTACTTAAGCTCTACAGTTTTGAAAAAGCAGCTGCGGTTGCCGGTGTGGCAGGTGGGTCCCATAGGTTCAGCCTTTACCAGCACGGCGTCATTGTCACAGTCAAGGTACATTTCTTTGACAATGAGCTTGTTGCCGGAGGTGGCGCCTTTGTTCCAGAGTTCCTGGCGGCTGCGGCTGTAAAACCAGACACTGCCGGTTTCCTGAGTGAGTTTAAAGGATTCGGTATTCATATAACCCAGCATCAGTACTGTGCCGTCCTTCACGTCCTGTACTATGGCGGCTATAAGACCCTTGTCGTCCAGTTTAAGTTCCATTAGAATGCATTATCTCCCATTTTTATTTTTGCGTATAAAATGTTATTTTATCAGGAATTGAATTAAAGTGCATCTTGTAAGTGCTATAAAACTTTGGGATAGGCTGCCATTAAAACACAGGGGGTACATTTTGGAGAAGTCGCTTTGCATCCGCAGGGTAACCAGTGAAGATATGAATACGCTTGCAGATTTTAACACAGCTATGGCGCTGGAAACTGAAAACAGGCTACTGGATAAGGATATTACCCTGAAAGGGGCAGCCGCACTTTTAGAAAACCCCGCCTATGGCTTTTACCTGATGGCTGAATATAACGGAGAAGTTGCCGGTTCGCTGATGGTTACCTACGAATGGAGTGACTGGCGGAATAAACTCTACTGGTGGGTTCAGAGTGTATATATAAAGCCCGAATTCCGCCGCAAAGGCATCTTTCGGGCTATGTATGAAAGTCTGACAGAGCAAGCCAAAGAGGCAGGTAATGTCTGCGGACTGCGTTTATATGTGGAAAAAGAAAATAAACGCGCCCAGACCACCTATGCCGAATTGGGCATGACCCCAAGCCATTACCTGATGTACGAAACGGATTTATAGCCTGAGCTAGGACAGATCTTCAAATGCCCGCTTAAGATTCAGGTCACCGGTGTATATGGCCTTGCCCACAATAGCGCCTTCTGCACCTATATCTTTGAGAAGACGTAAGTGGCTCAGGCTGGAAACACCACCGGAGGCTATAACCGGTACATTGATAGCTGAAATAAGGTCACGTATAGCCGCAAAATTAGGTTCGCTTAGGGTGCCGTCACGGCTAATATCGGTATAAATAAAACGCCTGATACCCAGTTTTTTCATACTTCGGGCTAGTTCCAAAGCATCTATTTCTGTATTGGTGACCCAACCCCGGGTTGCCACTTTGCCGTTCCTTGCGTCTATACTTACGGCTACCGAATCAGCATATCTGGCACATATTTCTTTAACCAGTTCAGGGTTTTCCACTGCCGCCGTACCCAGTATTACCCGGTCAACCCCGGCTACAAGCAGTTTCTTTACCGTCTCCATACTGCGGATACCGCCGCCCACTTCCACCGGTATAAGAGCGGAGTTGGCTATTTCTTTTATAAGCTCAAAGTTTACGCTTTGTCCATCAGCAGCACCATCTAAATCCACCACGTGCAGGCGGGGAGCACCCAGCGACTGCCAGCGCATGGCTGTACCCACCGGATCTGACGAATACACTGTCTCCTGAGCATAATCACCTTGAAAAAGGCGAACACACCTTCCGCCTAAAATATCTATTGCCGGAATTATCTCTATTTTGACACCTCTCTTGAAAATGCCGCTTAAATACGGGATAACGGTGCCGCCCCGCTGGCACAATAATATGTTTCCGCAAAACGGTTCAGCTTCCATACCCGGCACTTGGGGCAAAGGCAGCTTATCTTTTTAACCATATACGGGCTTTTAGCCCGCTCACAGTAGACCACCTTGTCTTTATGTCCCGGGTAACTGGGACATTTTTTACACCGGCAGAGATTACTGTTAAACCCCAGTATCAGTTTTTTAACCGGATTATTATTATCCATGCCAAGCCCCCTTTTCCTGAGACCTGCCTGAACCTGCCGCCATTATAACATCTTGGCGGATTTTAGCGAAAGAACGCATCTATTTGGGTTTCACCCAAAGACGCATTTTATCCCGCCCGACTACCACCACTTCCCCTCCGCGGGGTATAGACACGCCAGAAGTGACCGCCTCCCAAAGCTCTCCATCCAGCCGTATCATACCCTTCGGGTTTACGCTTTCCACCACTACGGCACTGCTGCCGATAATAGTCTCCGACCCGGTACGGGGTTTCTGGTCCAGAGTAACCGTACCCACATGATAAAAATATACTGATGAAACCAGCAGCACAGCTTCGGCAAGGAGTATAACCCAAAGCGGCAGTTGGAAATCTATCTGCGGCAGCAACCACAAACCCAAGAAGGCAATGCCAACTCCTTCTAACAGCGTAGTAAATACAGTCCAGACCAAGCGGATATTCATACCCTATTATATCAACAACACCTTCCCCTTAATACAGCTAAAGGGGACCTTTGTTGCCCGCATTTGGCGGCAGTGTTATAATCTGGGGACTTGTAAACGGGGGATATTATGAAGCTAAATCGTGAAGACGTACTCCACATTGCCCGCTTGGCCAGACTGGGGCTTGAGGAAGACGAAATAAACCGCCTGAGCAAAGAGCTTTCAGCTTTGCTGGAGCATTTTGAGGTGTTACAGCAGGTGGATACCACCGGTGTGGAACCCACCTCTCAGTCCACCCCGGTTAAAAGCGTACTTAAAGAAGATATTATAAAATCTTCATACGCCCGAGAAGACATACTTTCAAATGCCCCCAGACGTGAGGGTGATTACGTACGGATACGGGCGGTGATGGAATAATGACGGATTTAGTTAAACTGACTATTGCCCAGTCCCACAAGTTGCTCAAAGACCGCAAGATATCATCAGCCGAACTTACCAAAGCCCACCTTGAGCGGATTGAGAAACTTGAACCTGAAATAAAGGCCTTTATGACTGTTTGCCCGGAAACCGCCCTGTCACAGGCTGAAGCGGCAGACAAAGCTATCAAACAGGGGGATATCCGCCCTCTTACGGGTATACCCATGGCCCTGAAAGACGTACTATGCACCAAGGGCATCCGGACTACCTGTTCATCTAAAATGCTGGAAAACTTTGTACCCCCTTATAACGCCCACGTGGTGGATAAACTGGCGAAAGAAGGGGCGGTTTTGCTGGGTAAAACCAACATGGATGAGTTTGCCATGGGTTCTTCCACTGAAAACTCAGCCTACTTTACCACCCGCAACCCATGGAATACCGATAAAGTCCCTGGCGGTTCTTCGGGCGGTTCGGCAGCCTGTGTGGCCGCTTCAGAAGCTGTATTTTCATTGGGTTCGGATACCGGCGGTTCTATCCGCCAGCCGGCCAGCTTCTGCAGTGTTACCGGGTATAAACCCAGCTATGGCATGGTAAGCCGCTACGGGCTGGTAGCCTTTGCCAGCTCACTTGACCAGATAGGGCCTTTTACCAAAGATGCAATGGATTGCGCTTTGGTAATGAATGCCATTGCCGGCTTTGACGACCGTGACTCCACCTCTGTCCCGCAAACTGTTCCTGATTTCAGCAGCGGCCTTGACGGGAATATAAAGGGGTTTAAGCTGGGTGTGCCCAAAGAATATTTCAGCCAGAATATGCGGCCGGATATCACCGAAAAGATAAATGACGCCCTGGGCGTACTTTCGGGTCTGGGTGCAAGCATAGACCGCGAGGTATCTCTGCCCCACACTCCATACGCACTGGCAGTTTATTACATACTGGCACCCTCTGAAGCATCCGCCAATCTGTCACGCTATGACGGGGTAAAATACGGCTACTCTTACAATCAAACCGAAAACATGTGGGAAGCGATGGAAAAAACCCGTGCCAAAGGTTTCGGGTCTGAGGTGAAACGCCGCATTATGATAGGTACTTATGCTCTTTCTGCCGGCTATTATGACGCATGGTATGTCAAAGCCCAGAAGGTACGCACTTTGATAAGCCAGGAATTTAACAACGCCTTTGAAAAGTATGACGCCCTGATAACCCCAACCACCCCCAACCTACCCTTCAGTATCGGTGAAAAACTGAATGACCCTTTTGAGATGTATATGTGTGACACCTGCACCATTCCCATAAATATTGCCGGCTTGCCCGCGGTAAGCATACCGGCTGGTTTCGTAGACGGTTTACCGGTTGGTTTACAAATTATAGGCAAGCCCTTTGCTGACCAGACTATCATGCGCATAGCTCATGCTTTCCAGTGCGCTACCACCTGGCACAAGGAAACGCCCCGGTTATAGAGAGGTTGGGAAATCCATGATTAAGCAACCAAGCGAGTGGTACCAAACCAGCAGTGATACTGTTGCAAAACTGGAAGCAAGCCTTAGCCCAAAGGAAATTAAGAAGTACCGTCTGAAATGGCTTAAAACCGTCCTTTACCAGATGGATAGCTTCGGACAAAACTGCAAGGATTGCAGCATGTTCCGCCATGCCCTGACTGCCTGCCTAAAAACCCTGAGTAACAAACCCGTTACCCAGAATGACGAGGAATCTTATTTCAACACCTTGAACGGTGCGGTACTTCACCTGCAAAATAAACACAAGTTAACACCCCCGGGTGAAAACATAGGCATCTGGCTGGCTTTGGGCTTGGTCATAGGTGCGGGGTTGGGATTTGTGCTGAGTGATATGGCTGCCGGTATTGCCATAGGGATAATCACCGGGCTGGTCATAGGGGGTATTCTGGATATTGCCGCCCGCAAACAGGGACGCGGTATTTAGAACCAGACTTCTCAAGATGAATAATAAAGCGGCTGGTAAACAGCCGCTTTATGTTTATATACCAAATTTCATAATGTATAGCTACCTTGACATTTTGAATATGTAATTTTACAATACCAATCTATGAGTATTAAAAATTTCCGCTATCTGGTCATTCTGCTGTCGGTAATAATGGGTATTGGCATAGGGTGGGCAACAGCCAGCGGCGCATATCTCTTCGGGCTTCTGATAGTGCCTATCTTTATTGGGCTGAGTGTATTTCTAAAAAGCCAAGTACGGGGCGTATTGGCAGATGAACGCCAGTATCGCATTCAGGAAAAGGCCGCCGGCTTCACTATCCGTATTTTCGGCCCGGTAGTAGGTATAGCACCCCTGATATACCTGATGATAAATGAAGATGCGGCATCTTCCCCCGAGTACTGGCTACTCGTGGGCATGGCATTATTTTTTATTTTGCTGTATGACCTGGCAAATCTTTACTACCGCAGTAAAATGTAGACAACATGCAAAATAAACTTAAGGTGTTAAGAGCTATAAACAGCCTCACTCAGGAAGAACTGGCAGACAAACTGGGCATTACCCGCCAGACAGTTATTTCTATAGAACGGGGTAAGTATTCCCCTTCTCTGGAGCTGGCTTTCAAAATAGCCTCCCTTTTTGAAACACCTATAGAAGAAATATTTGTATATAACACTGAACAGGAAGGGCAATGATAGAAGTAAACAACCTTAGCAAAGTCTTTAAGGACAAAACGGTGCTGGATAATATCACATTCAGTGTCGCCCCGGGGGAAATATTCGGTTTTCTGGGCCCCAACGGTGCCGGGAAAACCACTACCATGAGAATCATTCTGGGGCTGTTAAACCCATCTAGCGGTAAGGCAACTCTGAATGGCAAAAATCTGGCTAAAGATGATACCGCCCGAAGCAATGTAGGTGTCCTGCTGGAGGTAGACGGCATCTATGACCGCCTGAGTGCCTACGAAAACCTGCGGTATTTCGCGGATATTTACCGGATACCCAACCGCGAAGCCCGCATAAATGAACTACTGGAATTTTTTAACCTGAGCGAACGCCGAAATGACCCAGCCGGCAAATTTTCCAAGGGCATGAAGCGTAAACTGGCTCTGGCCAAGGCTATTATGCACAAACCGGAGGTGCTATTTCTGGATGAACCGGCTTCCGGCCTTGACCCTGAAGCCCAGAAAAGCTTCCGTGACCTTATCCTGTCCCTCTCCCGCGAGGGCAATATGACTATTTTCCTGAATTCGCACGATCTGGACGAAGTTCAGCGTATCTGCAATAAAGTAGCCATTATAAAGGGCGGTAAACTACTGGCTTGGGATAGCCTGACCAATCTGGACAGGAAAAACCGCCAACCCGGTATGGAACTTTCATTCAGTAACACTGCTGATATTGAGCAGGCTGAAAAACTGCTTGTTTCCGCCAAACTGGCGGTTGATATTCACCGCACACAGGAAGGCCTGACCCTGACCCCGGCTGAAGGCGTAGATACCCCAAAGATAATCACCTATCTGGCCGGTCACAATATCCAGCTGGAAGAGGTACGTAAGCTAAAGCGATCTCTGGAAGAAATATATCTGGAGACTATGAAACAGGAGACCAAGTAATGAAAAATATACTGACCGTAGCTAAAAAAGAAATGCGGGATAACTTTAGCAACAAGGGCATGCTTATTCAGGCTCTCATCATGCCGCTGCTGTTCGGTTTCCTTTATTCCAACAACCTATCCAGCCAAACAGGTCTGGGTTTATCCTTAAACGGAGTAGTCTTTTACCTGTCCATTATGATAAGCGCCTTTATGTCTTATATGTTTCTCAGCCAGGCATTCGTGATGGAAAAATACACCCGCACTATTGAAAGCCTGATGTGCACCCCTCTCAGCCTGCGGGATATTCTGCTGGGAAAAGTACTGGGAGTAAGTGCTTCCACCTACCCGTTTGTCCTGCTGGCTGTTTTAATACCCATTGTCCGTACCGGCCTTGAAAACGGGGAGTTTATACTGCCCTCGCTGGCGATATTTATTCAGGTACTGTTTGTAACCCCGCTGGTTATTTTGGGTTTTGTAAACCTGATGGGTTTTTTAAACCTGTACGTGGGGCTTAAAGAATACCGGATTTTAAACCTGATTGTGTTTGTACCAATGTTCGGGCTGATGGGCGCAGGTATTGGCCTTGCCAGCAATATTGATGCTCAGTGGACTCTGGTAGGCATAGTAGCCGGAGTAGCTTTGCTGCTTTTGGGTATTTCCACTTACCTGACCCGCTTTCTCAACCGTGAAAGAATAGTAACCACCCTGCCCTAAAATAATATTACCGTCACCTAATGCCCCTCTGCCTATAAAAGCAAAGGGGCATTTTTTTGACAGGAATAATCAACAGGAGTATTTTTTACATTTAAATATATCTGTTATAATAACCCTACCATAAACAGGAGAAAATAATGCTTAGTGACATTTTGAAAATCCTGGAAAATGACTCCCGAATCACACCTGACAGACTGGCCTGCATGACCGGCCTGCCCGAAGGGGAAATCAGCCGTGAAATAAAACAGGCTGAAGCTGATAAAACTATCCTCAAATACAAAACCGTTATCAATTGGGAAAAACTGGGTGCCGAACAGGTTTTTGCCCTGATAGAGGTCAAGGTCAGCCCCCAGAGAGATGTGGGATTTGACGCTATTGCAGAGAGGATTTACCGCTATCCGGAGGTTCGCTCATGCTACCTGCTTTCAGGCACTTATGACCTGCTGGTAATGGTAGGCGGCAAGACCATGCAGCTGGTGGCCAACTTCGTAGCCCAAAAACTGGCTCCTATCGAAGGCGTACAGGGAGCGGTTACCCATTTTCTGCTGAAGCGCTACAAAGAAGATGGCGAAATAATTGACGGCAATGATGATATTAAACGTGAACCGGTAGTCCTTTAATAAAGATTCAGAGGTTTATGCTATGACATCACAGGTGGGAACGGACAAAGGTTTTATCTCTGACAGAGCCAAAGAGCTCAAGCCCTCCGGCATACGCAAATTCTTTGACCTGGCCGCCAAGATGGGTAGCGGAGCGATATCTCTGGGTGTGGGCGAACCTGACTTTACTACCCCCTGGCATATCCGCGAATCTGCCATTTATGCTCTGGAAAAGGGATATACCATGTATACCTCTAACGCCGGGCTTTTGGAACTCCGTCAGGAAATATCCAAATACCTTTACCAGACCTATGGGCTGGAGTACAACCCTGAAACCGAGGTATTAATAACAGTGGGCTCAAGCGAGGCTCTGGACCTGGTTATGCGGGCTACCCTGAACCCCGGTGATGAAGTACTGATGACAGACCCGGCTTATGTAGCCTATCCTTCCTGCGTCTTTATGTCATACGGCAACCCGGTACAGATACCCACCTTTGAAGCTAATAATTTTGAGATAAGTGCGGCCGATATAGCCCCCAGAATTACCCCCAAGACCCGCTCTATTCTGCTGGGTTACCCTTCAAATCCCACTGGGGCGGTTATGCCCAAGGCCAAACTGGCCGAGATTGCCAAGCTGGCCTGCGAGAAGAACCTGCTGGTGGTATCTGACGAGATATATGACAAGATTATCTACTCCGGTTTTGAACATACCTGCTTTGCCACTCTGCCGGGTATGCGGGAACGCAGTGTTATTATCAACGGTTTTTCCAAGACCTATGCCATGACCGGCTGGCGGATTGGTTATGCAGTAGGCCCGGCCGCTATTATTCAGGCCATGACCAAGATTCACCAGCACACCATGCTCTGCGCCCCTATTGCCGCCCAGAAAGCCGCCCTAGAGGCCTTGAGGAACGGTCAGGATGATGTCCGTCTGATGGTAGAGGAATATGACCGCAGACGCCGTTTTATAGTAAAAAATTTCAACGATATGGGTTTGTCCTGTTTTGAGCCCAAAGGGGCTTTTTACACCTTCCCTTCAGTGCGAAAAACCGGACTGAGTTCGAACGAATTTGCTGAAAAACTGCTTATGGAAGAAAAAGTGGCAGCTGTACCCGGTACTGCCTTTGGTGAGAGCGGCGAAGGTTACCTCCGCTGTTGTTACGCTACCTCCCTGAAGGATATTGAAGAGGCCATGAAACGTTTCCGCCACTTTTTAAAACACAACTGCCCGCAGATGTAGGCACTTCTTTCATTAGGCAAAACTAAAGCCCCGCTTTTCGGCGGGGCTTGTTTTATAAACTGATACCAAACGGTTTGGATTAGCGGAGATTCATTTTCTCACGGACCTCATCCAGCGTCTGGCGGGCGATGACTCCGGCTCTTTCCGCCCCGTCTGCCATTATGCGGTAAATCTCGTCCGGGTTTTTAGCCAGTTCGCTTCTTTTTGCCCGAATGGGACGCAGGTAAGCGTTGATAGCTTCGGCTAAAGCCCGTTTGCACTGGACACAGCCTATGCGGGCATTTTGGCAATCATCGGTAATCTGGGCAACCGCCTGCGGGCTGAAATAATTGTGCAATTTGTAAACATTGCAAATATCCGGGTGACCGGGGTCGGTCTTGTACTGGCGGGCAGGGTCGGTAACTGCACTCATTACTTTTTTGGCTGTTTCTTCCTCTGACAGAGCCAGTTCAATATGGTTGTTGAGGGACTTACTCATTTTATCCTTGCCGTCCAGACCAACCACAGTAGGGAAATTGGTCAGCCTTGCCTGAGGCTCGGGAAAAGTCTGGCCGAACTTTTCATTGAAACGGCGGACTATTTCACGGGTAAGCTCCAAATGGGGCAGCTGGTCTACCCCCACCGGCACCACATCCGCCTTGTAAAGGGATATATCTGCCGCCTGAAGCACCGGATAACCCACCAGACCGTAGTTCACATTGTCAGGGTGCATTTTTACCTTTTCCTTAAAGGTGGGCACCCGAAGCAGCCAGCTTAAAGGAGTAATCATGCCGAACAGGGTGAAGAGTTCGTTTATTTCCGGTACCTGAGACTGGACAAAGAGAATGCACTTTTTAGGATCCAGCCCCGAAGCCAGCAAATCCAGCATCATCTCATATATATTTTCTTTCAAAGTGGCAGTTTCTTCCAGAGTGGTCAGGGCGTGAAGGTCTACCACGCAGTAAATACATTCGTAATCGTCCTGCAAAGCTACATAGTTCTTAACCGCTCCAAGGTAGTTACCCAGATGGAGACGGCCTGTGGGACGGACACCGGAAAAAACCCGTTTCATTTGTTCCTCCTAAATAACAGGTGGATTGTAACATAAGCCAAAGCTAATTTAAAGCTAAGCTCCGGCTGAAAGCCTATCCAGATACGAACAAACTTCGGATATGGTGGTTTCATCAGTGGAAGCCCCGGAAGTAATGCCGATGCGGCTTACCCCCTTTAACCAGTCAGTTTGCAGTTCTGAAGCAGTCTCTATCAAATGGGTGTTGGATACGGTTTTGCATAAATCCAGCAGGTGGCGGGTATTGGCACTGTTGTGCCCGCCGATAACCAGCATCAGATCTACCCGTCCCGCCAGTTCCAGAGCGGCCGCCTGCCGGTCACGGATATCGTGGCAGAGGGTATCGGCTATACGAATTTCGGCATCTTTGACCAGAGCCTGATCTATAACATTTTTAACAAAAGAAGTGAAACCGGTGGGTATCTGGGTAGTCTGAGAAAGTACGCCTATATAACGGGATAAATCCGGGATATCATCTAATCCCTGCGGGTTAAGGGTAGCCAGTCCGTTTCCACCCGCCCAACCCAGTATGCCCTTGACCTCCGGGTGGTTTACATCACCGTAAATTACAGTAAAAAACCCTGCATCATGAAAGCGTTTGGCGGCTACCTGAGCCCGTTTGACGAAAGGACAGGTGGTATCCACTATTTCCAGCCCTTTGGATTTTAGCTCAGCCAGAACCGCAGGTCCTACCCCGTGGGAGGAAATAGCTACAGTACAGCCGCTGATGTCATCTATATTTTTTACAACCCGTACACCCATACCGGAAAGGCGGTTTAAAACCTGCTGGTTATGCACCAAAGCACCCAGAGTCTCCACCCCGCCCCGTTCGGAAGCCGTTTTTTCCAGTATGTTTATAGCGCGGCGTACGCCAAAACAAAACCCGATATTGGATGCACATTCCACTTTCATAGCTAAAAGCCATTATATCCCGTATATCCTGCCAAAACAAATACTTCTTGATTTAGCGGCTTTCTTGCTACATAATGGCTCTAAGATGAGTATAAGCGCCGGCAAACTGCTTAATCTGACTGCTCTGGCCAGCCCCAGAGGCGTATTTGAGATTGCGGCTATGGACCACCGCGGCTCAATTAAAAAGCACCTCTGCCCCAAAAACACAGATGAAGAATGCTACCGCAATCTGGCTGATTTCAAACTCAGCCTTTGCCGTGCCTTTTCCGGTCAGGCCAGTGCAATATTGCTTGACCCACTTTACGGACTGCCTGAGTGCCTGTCTCAAAATGCCCTTTTGCCCGGGTGTGGTTTGCTAGTCAGCCTGGAATCAAGCGGTTATGCGGGGGAAGCCGAATACCGCACTACCGAGCTTCTGGAAAACTGGGGGGTGACCAAGATAAAACTGCTGGGAGCTAACGCCGTTAAGCTCCTGCTGTACTACCGCCCGGATTTAAAAGATTTAGCCAAGAAACAACAGCTTCTGGTATCCAGAGTAGCTGATGAATGCAGCAAACTGGATATCCCCTTGGTGCTGGAACCTGTCACCTACCCCATAGGGCAGGAACTGAAAAATGCCGAACTCTTCGCTAAAAATAAACCGGATCTGGTACTCTCAACCGTAGCGGATTTGGCCGGTCTGGGTATAGATATACTGAAAGTGGAGTTCCCCGTTGATCTCCGCTTCAGCCTGACCGAAGACATGGCATTTCAATCTACCCGGAAATTGGATTCTCTCTGTCCCGTACCCTGGGCTATACTCTCAGCCGGGGCAGATTTCAGCCTGTATGTGAGAGAATTGGAAATAGCCTGCCAGTGCGGAGCTTCCGGTTTTCTGGCCGGGAGGGCAGTCTGGCAGGAGGCTCTGGAGATAACCAATCCGGCAAACCGTCAGGATTTCATAAACCGTATAGCTGTTGAAAGGTTTAAACGGCTGTGCCAGATAGCCGAAAATGGGGGGCGGCCATGGTATGAGAAGCTGGGGTTGAAAACAGGTAATTTTATAAATCCCAGCCAGCACTGGTATGCCGAATACCGACCGGGTGAAGACCTGTGATTGCCACGGTTACTTTAAACCCCTGCCTGGACAAGCATATAGATGTGCATGGTTTGGTACTATATGAAACCAACCGCTGGCATCGCATGTCCAAATATGCCGGCGGCAAAGGGATAGATGTTTCACGTGCCGTCTACGAAATGGGGTTTGATACAATTGCCTGCGGTTTGCTGGGGGGAGAGGAAGGGCGGGAAATTGAAACCCTGTTGACAGAGCAAGGGCTAAAATATCACTTTACCCCCATAAGCCAGCCTACCCGCAGTTGTTTTATAATTTACGATACCAAAACCCGCCGCCAGACTAATCTGAACGCCCCCGGTCCGCGAATAGCTCCGCCTGAACTAAAAATGTTTTATGAAGACCTGCTGAGGGAAAGTGCTGCTTCCAGCCTGATTGTTATGTCGGGAAGCGTGCCGCCGGGAGTGCCGTCAAGTGTCTATTTCACCCTTATCAGCCACACCCGCAAACTGGGCAAACAAACCATACTGGATACCACCGGTAAATACCTGCGGGAAGGGCTGAAAGCTAAACCCTGTCTGGTCAAGCCCAACATCCGCGAAGCAGAGGAACTGTTGGGCAGAAAACTGGAGACTGAGGCTGAAATAATACTGGCTGCCAAAGAAATAGTCCGGATGGGGGCAGGAATAGCTGTAATCTCCATGGGTAAAAAGGGGCTGATAGCCTGTGACGGAAAGCAAGTAATAAAGGCAAGTTCGGCTTATGTGCGGGTAAAAAGTACGGTGGGAGCAGGGGATTCAACCGTGGCCGGTTTTGCTATATCACTCCGCCGCGGAGACAGCCTGGAAGAAGCCTGCCGTTTAGGGGTAGCTATGGGCACAGCCGCCGTAATGACTCCCGGTACTGAACTCTGCCACCGTGAAGACGTTCAGTATTGGCTGCCCCGGATAAAAATCCGCCGTCTGGCTTAGCCTTCAGGGAATATACATGGCGTTTAATATCCGCTGGTAAGCCGCAATTGCATTGGCAACCACCCAGGCCATATCCTCGCGTACATCATCGGAAGCTCTTTCCAGAGCCAGATTAAGGGCATTCTGGTTGGCAATGGCTGAAAGGATAATGCCATTTTGGGTAGTATTGGCACTGCCGCCTGAATTTTCAGTTAACCCGAGGTTTTTATTGGGAGGTGCAGTGACTGGTGCAGTCAAGGCAGTATCATCTCTGTCTTGAGGGTTAGCCGCTGACATCACACTGTTTTCAAGCCCCACTAAACTTGCCATAACAGATAGAGCGGAATTGAGCTTGTCATTGGTTTGCCTTAACAGATTAACCTGATCCGTATCCGCCAGATAGATTATCTCGGCAACCCGTCTGTCAGCTATCTGGTTCATAGCGTTTATTTTACCCTCTTCGCCAAAGGAGAAATTCAGCCAGAGTTCTTCGGTTGCCAGTTTCACCCCGTATAGCGGGCTGTCAGGCATACTGCCGGAAGCAGCTACCGCAACCCCTCCGCCTGAAACAAAAAGGAACATAAGGGCGCTGGCAAGCCCGGTTGCCCAGTTAAGCCGCCACCCGAAAAAGCCTTTTCTATGTTTGCTTTCTTTCAGAGCAGACATAAATTCATAGCGGGCTCTGGCCTTGAATACTGGCGAAGGAGTACATCTGCCGGCAACCCGTTCAATCCCGATAGCGGTTTTGAGCAAAGGAGCTAACTCTACCGCCTGATCAGGATACAGGCGAAGACAGCTTTCCAAATCCTGCCCGTTTATAAGAATACGGTCCAGACATTCGTTCAGGATGTTATTAAATTCAGGGCTATTTTTTACATTCATTTCATTCACGCTCCAGAGAGCATTCGGCGGAGTGAGGATACCGCACTGTGCTGCAGCGCCTTGACCGCACCCGGAGTTCTGTTCATTATTTTGGCCACCTCGGCGATAGGCAAATCCGAAGAAAACCGCAGGGAAATTACCTCCTGCTGGGCGGGGGTAAGTTTGGCAGATACCTTCACAAACTTCTCATAGTCTATATTTACTTCGGTAGTTTCCACCGGGTCATCGGCACAAGCCAGCGGGGCAACTATCTCTATATCCACCGTGGGCTGGCGGCTTTTCTTCCTCAGGTAGTCTACTATCTGGTTATGGGCAATACGGTATAGCCAGGCAGAGAATGGTGTATTATCTTGCCATTTAAAGGAAGACATAGACCGGAGAGCGTTCATAAAGACCTGTTGGGTCAAATCCTCGGCCTCCATTTTGTTGCCAATCTTCAAAGCAATATAGCGATAAATTTTATCGAAATATTCCTCATATAGTCTGGCAAATGCCTGCTCATCTTTTTGTTGAGCAAGCTCAACCAGGTGTCTTTCTGTTTGCACCAGTAAGATCCCCTTCTTGGCCGGCCTCTATTTGAGGACTCCCGGCCGGTCAAACCCGGTTATTTACCCGTGCACAAATTATAACGAAGCAGTTTTTAAAAAGATAGCAATCCGAAACAGTTAAAATCTTAAGCATCTTGCAAATATTTTTTCCCTGCAAACTTTCTCTGTCTTCAAACAAGGGGTTGAAATCCTTGTCTGTTTCCGTCATTATAGGAAATATACACCTTTTGGCTTCCCTAAGTTATCTTAACTTATATTACTATTTTCCTATACAGGTTAGTACATTCGGGGGATTGGATAGTAGAGTTTATATAATGTATAGTTCTGAATAGTTAGGTTAAGATACTTTAAGAAAGGACTGCCATGACAAATCATGAAGATAATATAGTCTCCCCCATGCTGACCACCAGCGAAGTAGCCCATATGCTGAATGTGCATATAAATACTGTACGCCGCTGGAGCAATCAGATGGTACTTAAATCCTATCGGATTGGAGCCAGAGGTGACCGCCGTTTCCGTAAGGAAGACGTGGAACAATTTTTGGAACGGGCAGGCAAGACCAAACTCTTGAAAGAAACTCAGAGCTAAAAGAAGGGGCAAGCGATGGAAGACAACAGTAAAATCAGGGTAATGGTCATAGATGAGCAACCATTTTTCAGAGCGGGTGTTGCCCAGGCCTTGTCCGACAATAATTTTGAGATATTGGCAACAGACACTCACAAAGACCCCCTGGAACAGGTTGAAACCAAGATGCCTGATGTAGTTTTGCTGGGTTCAGACCTGACCGCTTACAGCGGGTTGGATTTGGGGCGGCGTATTGTGCGTACCTTCCCCAATACCAAGGTTATTATCCTTTCCCCAAACCCCAATGATACCGAACTGTTTGAATGCATAAGAACAGCGGCTGTAGCCTGTCTGAAAAAGAGCAGCACTGCTGAAGAGCTTATTGAAACTATCCGCCGGGCAAACCGGGGTGAGTATCCTATCAATGAAAGCCTTATGGGTAGCCCTAGCCTGGCTAAACAGGTATTGGCCCAGTTTCAAGATGTCTCCATGCTGGGTAAAGATGCCTCTAGTTTTGTTGCCCCCTTGACCAATCGTGAAAAACAGATATTGACCTTGATTGCCAACGGCAATACCAACAAGCAAATTGCCAACAATCTGGAAATAAGCGAGCAAACCATAAAAAACCATGTCAGCGCCATTTTACGCAAATTAAATGCCAATGACAGGGCACATGCGGTTGTTGTAGCTATACGCTGTGGCCTGATAAATATATAATATGGCTTATTTTTGACAAATAGTTGCACCTTTATATGTATTATGCGTAAGATGTTATAATCAAGTGAATAAAAGCCAATAAACTAGCTGAAATGTGGTTGGGAATGTTACAAAACAAAGTGAAAGATACAGAACTTCGCAAACTGGTAAGCAAACGAGTGGCTGATTATTTGTCCAGCCACAATTACCAGGTGGAAAGTGATGTTAAAATAACCGGGCAATCCGGTATAGAGCATATCTTTGACATCGTAGCCCGCCGAAATGATGGATTTACCGCCAGAACTATGGCTGTTTGTATAATTCTGGGTTCAAACCAGGAGGAAGAAAGCAGCTCTATTTTCAACTTTGCCAACAAAGCCTTCGATACTGGCATAAATGAACGTATCCTGATTGCCATACCCAAACTGACCCCGGAAACCCGCAATCTGGCTGAAAAACAGCGGATAAAAGTCTTTGACGAGGACCGTTTGGAAGATCTGTTGATTACCAGCACCAAGCGCCCCAACCGTCTGGAAGGCATGAACAACATCTCCTCTCGCGAAGACCTTATTAAGGCCCTGACCAATCTGGGCTACACCATAAGGGAGAATGCCCGTATCAAAGGGCGTTCAGGCATTTCCCATGTTTTTGATGTGGTGGCCAGTGATATTAACACCGAAAACTACACTTTAGGTATAGATATTTTAAAGAAGCAACCTGCTCTGGAACTTCAGGATGTGGCTCTCTTTGATGCCAAAGCCTTTGACTGCGGCATATCTGACAAAGTTATCGCTACCACAGCCAAAATAACACCTGATGCCCAGCAATTTGCTGATGCCCAAAAAGTTAAACTTATAAAACTTAACCCTATCCCTATCTCCACTGAAGAGAGTGCCGCTATAACTACTGCCGAAGAGGTTGTAAAAACTTCGGCTAAAACCGAATCCAAAAATGGCAAACCTGCTATAACCGACCTGCGTCAGTCACCACGCCCCGAAGCACTTAAACTTATCCCTGAGGTGCTTGCCCGGCGTTATACCGCTATACCTCTAAATATAGTGGGCAATACCCTTGAAATGGCTATGGCTGATCCGTCTGACATTCTGGCACTGGAAGCTTTCTCCGCCCACTCCAAACGTCGTATCAAGCCAATACCGGCAGACGCCCGCGAGATACGCGAATCTATAGACTTTAACTACAAAGGCTACGGGGATATTGAAAAATATCTCTCCCGCATGTCTATTCCCAGTGAAATTACAGATGACCGTCTGGCTATTGATGCGGCTATTGACGCACCTCTAGCCCAGGCCCTGAATCTTATTATTGAAGAAGCGGTGAAAGCCCGCTCATCAGACGTACACATTGAACCCAACGAAGACCGCCTGCGGGTGCGTTTCCGCATAGACGGCACTCTACAGGATATGATGTCACTGCCTATCACCGCCCACCGGGCTATCATTTCCAGAATTAAAATTTTGGGTGACATGAACATAGCAGACCATTTCCACGCTCTGGACGGTCAGTTTAGCGTAAATGCCGGCGGACGGGAGATAGATATCCGGGCGGCAACTGCCCCTACCGTCAATGGGGAAATGTCTGTTTTGCGGTTGCTGGATAAGAGCCGGGCTACTATTGAACTTTCCCAGCTGGGCTTTTTACCCGAAAGCCTGGAAAAATACAACAAGATGCTCAAAGTACCCTATGGCATGATACTTATCAGCGGCCCTACCGGCGCTGGGAAAACCACTACCCTTTATGCATCTATAAATTCGCTGGACATCATGCGCCAGAATATTATTACCATAGAAGACCCGGCAGAATACCGTTTTAAAGATATAAATCAGATACAAGTAAATGTGCAGGCCGGCATTACCTTTGCCAGCGGTCTGCGTTCTATACTGCGCCTTGACCCTGATGTGATACTGGTAGGCGAAATACGTGATTCGGAAACGGCCAATATAGCCGTTCAGGCAGCCCTTACCGGCCACCTTATGCTTTCATCCATCCACGCCAATAATACTACCGGCGTTCTTTACCGCTTGATAGACCTTGGGGTAGAACCATTCCTTATTGCCTCAGCCGTGGTGGGAGTAGTAGCCCAGCGCATGGTCAGGCGGGTTTGCCCGTACTGCCAGCACACTATTGAGGTACCGGTTATTGAGCAGGTAGCCTATGAACGTGAAATTGGGGAAAAACGAACCAAATTTGTATATGGTAGCGGCTGTAAATCATGTGCCTTTACCGGCTATTTGGGACGGGTGGGCCTGTTTGAAATAATGTCTATAAGTGACGAGCTCAGACGGCTTATGCTGAGCGGAGCTTCGCCCTCAGAAATACACAATCAAGCTATCAAAGACGGCATGATTACCATGATGAAAGATGGTATGCTAAAGGTTAAAGATAATGTTACAACACCCTCCGAAGTACTCCGTAGTGCCTATTCACCGGAGGAGCAGTATTGAGGTGAATAAATGGATTTTAATTACGTAGCTTATGGGCAGGATAAAAGGCTTGTAAAGGGGAAAATCCCGGCTACTTCTATGGAAGCAGCCCAGAGACTGCTGAGTCACAGCGGTTACCAGATTTTAAGCATCAAACCCCTTACACCTTTTTTCAATACGGCCGGTTCGTTTAACTTCTCAAAGGTAAAACCCAGAGAAGTTATTCTGTTTTCCCGCCAGCTGGCTTTACTGCTGGAATCCGGCACGGATATTGTGACTTCTCTGGAACTCTTGCAGGAACAGACTACCAATAAACTTTTCCGTGAGATTATCGGCGAGATTGTAAATGATATCCGGGGAGGCAGTTCGCTCTCTCTAGCCATGAGCAAACACCCCAAGGCTTTCCCCCCTCTGTACCACAGGGTAATCGCTGCCGGCGAACAAGGAGGCAGCCTTGAAGTAGTGCTTCGGAATCTGGCTAGCTTTGTACAGCGAAACGTAGAAACTGAAAAGAAGGTTAAAAGCGCACTGACTTATCCCGGTGTAGTTGCCGTGGTAGGTATTCTGGTGCTGCTGCTTATGGTCACATTCGTATTGCCGGCTTTTACCAGTCTATACTCCCAGATGGGTACTGAACTGCCCACCCCAACCAGAATACTTATAGGCCTGAGTGACTTCTTTGAGTCATGGGGTCTATATGTGATTGGGATTTTCATAATAGCGGTAACCGCACTGGTGATTTATATGCGCACACCCATGGGGCGATACCATAGAGACCGCATAGCTCTGAAACTGCCTGTGATCGGGCGGATTCTGCTCCTTTCAGAACTTTCACGCGCCTGCCAGACCATGTCGTTGCTGTTTAAAGCCGGCCTCCCTTTGCCTGAGATTATGAACCAAGCCACCGCCGCAGCTAACAACAAACTTATCAGCAATGCACTGGCAGATGTACAGCATGACCTGATAAGGGGTGAGGGACTTTCCCGCCCCATGACTAAAAATCCCCTCTTTTTACCCATGATGGTTCAGATGGTAAGCGTGGGTGAGGAAACCGGTAAACTGGACGACACCTTGGCTACCGTATCCGCCACTTATGATACTGAGACCGATGACCGCATAAGTGCGGCTATTAGCATGATACAGCCTGTTATGACGGTAGCTATCGGTCTGGTAGTAGGCTTTATTGCCGTTGCCCTGGTATCTTCCATGTACTCTTTGTACGGGCAAATAGGCTAAGGATAAAATAAAATGAGAAGAAAGCTGCTCAGGCGTCAGAAGGGATTTTCCCTGATTGAAGTGTTGATTGCCCTGGCTCTAATAGGCCTGATAGGCGTGGCTTTTCTGACTGCCCTTAATACGGCCGTAAAAGCGGTATCTATAGCTAACGTACGCACTACTTCTGAAAGTTACGCCAAGAGTACCATGGAGCAGCTGAAAAGCTTTTCATACCTGAAAGCTGAAGATGGCTCAGTAGCGGATTATGTATTCCTAAGCCCGTCTGATACCGCTTTCACTATCTGCACTTATAACCGTGATGGAAACCTGGTACAAAACAAGATTTACGGTATACCCTGGGATGTAGTTACCAATACCCAGAGTATTACTGATAAAGGTATCCAGAAGATAACCATAGTAATACAGCACAATGAGGGTGGGGTAAACAAGATTATCTTTACCCTGATA
>NZ_JBAZDW010000013.1:0-28795 GCF_041654235.1 Dehalococcoides sp.
ACCCGCAGGCTGCCCGCCCATCCGCACAAAACCGACAATTATATTCTGGGCATAATTTTTGTGAACCTCAAAAAATTCTTTTTCATCAGCTACTTCGGTGATAACCTTTTTCATATCGTAAGCCCGTTTGGGATTGTCCGGTATTATATCCCTCAGATCACGGGTCTTGCGTTCCTCGTTGTCCTTGTTTTTACCCCGTGGAGGTTTCTCGCGGTTGCTCTGGGGCAAAAAACCCATCAGCTCTCTAACCTGCTCAAAACACTCTTTTTCATTTTCGCACAGGAAATGGGCTACCCCGCTTTTCTTGGCGTGGATTTCAGCCCCACCCAATGCTTCATGACTTATATCTTCACCCGTTACCGTTTTAATAACATCCGGCCCGGTGATATACATCTGGCTTATGCCCTTGACCGCAAAGATAAAGTCTGTCAGGGCCGGGGCATAGACTGCCCCGCCGGCACTGGGGCCCACCACTATCGAAATCTGGGGAATAACCCCGCTGGCAATAGTATTCCTAAGGAGTATATCACCCACCCCGCTCAGGCTGGCAACACCCTCCTGTATGCGGGCACCGCCTGAGTCATTTATAGCAATAAGCGGCGCACCTGCCCGAATAGCCATATCTATTACCTGGGCTACTTTCTGGCCTACTACTTCAGAGATAGAGCCGCCCAGAACAGTGAAATCCTGCGAATAGGTAAACACCAGCCGCCCGTTTACCAGACCACTGCCGGTTACCACCGCATCTCCCGCATTCCGCTGTTTTTCCAGCCCAAAATCACGGCAACGGTGGGAGGCAAAAGCCCCCAGTTCATTAAATGTCCCTTTGTCAAAGAGCAATTCTATACGTTCACGGGCAGTTAACTTGCCCCGCTTATGCTGAGCTTCTATTTTGGCTTCTCCGCCGCCCATTTCCGCCTGCTTTTTAAGGCGGTTCAGGTTGTCAAGTTGATCCTGTACAGCCACACACTTCCTCCACCCAAAACTCCCGTAATGATAACACAGCCCACTATCAAGGGCAACTGAACTCACGTTTGTATTGTACGTAGATACAGGGGTAAACTGCCCTTAAGTACATCCATATATGCCGTAAGTATTAGTACTTATTTTTACCAAATCCGTTGCTTATCAAACTTTGTTTGGGATATACTTTTAATCAAGGGTAATCCGTGCCGGCCAAGTAAATCTTGCGGAGGTGCATTATGGACAAACCCGTAAACAAAACCTACACCCCCGTACTCTCCCTGTACGAAGCAAAAAAGGAAAACCTTATCCCCATCCTGCTGGCCTTCCAGCGCAATTTTTCTTACCTTTCCCGTGACATGATGCAAAAAGTAGCCGCTTACGTTGGCGTACCGGAAAGCTCTGTTTACAATATTGCCACTTTTTACAGCCAGTTCAGGCTTGAGCCACCGGGAATACACCGGGTGCATGTTTGCCGCGGAACAGCCTGCCATGTGATGGGGGCTGAAAGGCTGCTTCGGAATATTGAAAAACGGCTGGGCATTAAAGCCGGTGAAACCACCCTTGATAATGAAATAAGCCTGGATACTATCAATTGTGCCGGTATTTGCGGTCTGGCACCTACCCTTGAGGTGGACGGCAAACTCTATACCCGCCTTAATGGCAGCAGCTTAAACCGCATACTGGGCAAGAAGAAAAGATAAACCTCGCCAAGGGGTTTAACAGCGGTTATAATAAAACCGTTATGCTTTACACCGGTACAGATATTATTGAAATCCGCCGCATCAAAGCGGCTGAAGCCCGCTGGGGCGAACACTTTTTAAACCGCATATTCACCCCGGCTGAATTATCTTTATGTAAAGACCGCTTCCCCTCACTGGCAGCCCGTTTTGCCGCTAAAGAAGCGGTAATAAAGGTACTCAGCCTGCCTAAAAACCAAAGCTACACAGAGATTGAAACCCTGAACCTGCCTGAAGGCCAGCCGTCAGTCAATCTGTACGGGCAGGCACGGGATAAAGCCAATATCCTTGGTATCAAACACCTGTCTATCAGCTTGTCTCACTGCCGCGAATATGCCATTGCAATGGTAGTTGCCCAAGACTGATAGAATTACGCTAAACCCGCAAATAATTTAACTTTTACATTATGTTCAAACACTTTATACCAAATTATAAAAAGTGCTAGAATGGTAGCAGCTAGACAAAACAGGAGAAACAACATATGTCGGGACATTCCAAGTGGGCTACCATAAAGCATGCCAAGGGGGCGGCTGATGCCAAACGTGGCCAGCTGTTTACCAAGCTTTCACGAGAAATCATCTTCGCCGCCAAGCAGGGTGGTCCCAGCCCCGAAGGGAATGCCCGACTCCGCCTAGCCATACAAAAAGCCAAAGACAGCCGCATGCCTTCCGATAATATTGAACGAGCCATTAAAAAAGGCTCCGGCGAACTGGAAGGAACGACTGTCATTGAAATGATTCTGGAAGGCTACGGGCCCGGAGGTGTTGCCGTACTGGTAAACGGTATGAGCGACAACCGCAACCGCACAGTTTCAGATGTCCGCCACATGTTCTCCAAAGGCGGCGGCAGTTTGGCCGAATCAGGGGCTGTATCCTGGATATTTGAAGCCAAAGGGGTTATCGGAGTGGAAACCGCCGGACTGGATACTGATGAACTGTCTCTAAAAGCCATAGACATGGGGGCGGAAGACGTAAACACAGATGAAGGCTACATGGAAATCTATACAGCCATGCCGGATATGGAAAAAATCCGCCAGCAGCTGGAAACACAGGGCGTAACCATAGATTCAGCCGAAATAAATATGGTACCCAAGAATACCGTGAAGCTGGACGAAGAAACCGCCATGCAGGTTTTAAAGCTTCTGGACAAGCTGGAGGAACTGGATGACGTCCAGACTGTATCCTCCAATGCAGATTTTGACCCCGAAGTAGTGGAGAAATACCACTCCCAGGCTTAATTTATGAGAATATTGGGAATAGACCCCGGTACACTGGTGGTTGGTTACGGCATTATTGAGGCTGCAAATGACGAACTGACCTTGGTCGGTTTTTCCAGTTTGACACCCCCAGCTTGCGCACCTATACCCCAGCGTCTGGCTTACATATATAAAGGTTTGGTAGAGGTAATCGAACTGTACCAGCCTGATGAAGTAGCAGTAGAAAGCCCGTTTGCAGATAAAAATATTAAGAGTGCATTAGCTATCGGCAAAGCTCAGGCAGTAGCCCTGCTGGCAGCCGCCAACCACAGCCTGCCGGTGACCGAATACAGCCCGGCCTGTATAAAAAGCCGGGTAGCCGGCTCCGGCAATGCCTCCAAAGAGCAGATACAGGAAATGGTACGCCTGCTCTTAAATCTGGCCGAGATTCCCCAACCCAATGACGCCGCTGATGCTCTGGCAGTAGCTATCTGCCATCATAGCGAAAGGGCTTTTACAAATATAATCTCACAGGGAGACTTAACATGATTTCAAGCCTGAACGGTATTCTGGAAGCCAGCGGCAAAGACTGGGCAGTAATAAATGTCTCAGGGGTAGGTTTTCGCTGTTATATGCCCGCCACTTCTCCCGCCCTTATCGGCGGGCTGGGGCAGAGAGTACGGGTATTTACCCACCTGCACGTCCGTGAAGATGCCCTGTCCCTGTTCGGTTTCGCCACAACCGAGGAACTCTCCCTGTTTGAAACCCTAATAGACGTAAGCGGCATAGGCCCTAAACTGGGCTTGGCTATGCTTTCGGTTATGAATGCCGAAGCCTTGGCTTCAGCCATAATAAGCGGCAACGCAGAGCTACTCTCCACCATACCGGGCATAGGCAAAAAAACCTCCAGCCGCATTATTCTGGAACTGAAGGACAAGATAGCCAAAAACTGGGAGGCAGGGGTACTCAGCCAGGTTACCGAAGCCAATTCAGATATTTTAGCTACCCTGACCGCTCTGGGGTACTCCTCAAGCGAAGCCGCCAAAGCCATCTCCAGTTTGGGGGATAACGGTGACCTGCCTCTGGAAGAACGGATAAAACTGGCACTAAACTACTTTAACAACAAGTAACATTTGTAGATTGCCCTGCCCCACTCAAAAGTTTATAATTTTGGTATGCCATCTTTCAAAATAGTCTCAGATTTTGCACTTACCGGTGACCAGCCCCAAGCAGTGGAAAAACTGGCTGAGGGACTGGTAAGCGGGCTTACAGACCAGACCCTGCTGGGAGTGACCGGCTCAGGCAAAACCTTTACCATGGCTAACGTTATAGCCAGAGTAAACCGCCCCACCCTGATAATCAGCCACAACAAAACTCTGGCCGCCCAGCTCTATTCAGAAATGAAAGAATTCCTGCCCGAAAACTCGGTGGAATACTTTGTCAGCTATTATGATTATTACCAGCCTGAAGCTTATGTCCCCCAAAAGGACATGTACATTGAGAAAGATTCAGATATAAACGAGGAGATTGATAAACTCCGTCATGCCGCTACCCGTGCCCTTTTTGAACGCCGGGATGTGGTTATCGTAGCCTCGGTTTCCTGCATATACGGTTTGGGCGAACCGGAAGAATACCGCAGTTTTGTACTCCCTTTGAAAAAGGGCCAATCTTTCCGGCGTGACCTTATCCTGCGGCGTCTGGTAGATATGCAGTACGAACGGAATGACCTTGATTTCTCCCGCGGCAAATTCCGCCTGCGGGGAGATACTCTGGAAATTCAGCCGGCTTACGAAGAACTGGCACTCAGGGTGGAATTCTTCGGTGATGAAATAGAACGGATAGTCAGCCTTGACCCGGTAAGCGGCGAACTTCTGGCTGATATAGAAGAGATAAATATCTACCCCGCCAAGCATTTTGTGACCTCAGCCGAAAAAATGGCTGAGGCCACAAAGAGCATTCAAGCCGAGCTTGAAGACCGCCTGAAGGAACTGGAAGCCGAAGGCAAGATGCTGGAAGCCGCCCGCCTGAAGCAACGAACCAATTATGATTTGGAGATGATGGAACAGGCAGGATATTGCTCAGGGGTGGAAAACTATTCCCGTCATCTGGCAGGGCGAAAAGCAGGCAGTGCCCCTTGGACACTACTGGATTATTTCCCGGAAGATTTTCTGCTGATAGTTGACGAGTCCCATATGAGCCTCCCCCAGATACGGGGTATGTACGCCGGAGACTCCGCCCGTAAAAAAACTCTGGTGGACTACGGCTTCCGCCTGCCGTCAGCTATGGATAACCGCCCCTTGAGCTTTGATGAGTTTAAAGCCAGAGTCAAACAGGCTATTTATGTATCAGCCACACCCGGCCCGTATGAAAAAGAACACTCCCTGCAGGTAGTGGAGCAGCTGGTACGCCCCACCGGTCTGCTTGAACCGGTCATGACGGTAAAACCCACCGTCGGGCAGATAGATGACCTGCTGGAAGAAGTAAAAAAACGGGTAGCGAAAAATGAACGGGTGCTTATCACTACCCTTACCAAAAAGATGTCTGAAAAGCTGGCTGATTATCTGGTAGAAATGGGAGTAAAAACCCATTACCTGCACTCCGAGGTAGATACTCTGGAACGGATAGAAATACTCCGTGACCTGCGTCTGGGGGTTTATGACGTAATAGTGGGCATAAATCTGCTCCGCGAAGGATTAGACCTGCCTGAAGTCAGTCTGGTGGCCATACTGGATGCCGACAAAGAGGGATACCTTCGGTCTGAACAGGCACTTATCCAGACTATGGGACGGGCTGCCCGCCATGTGGACGGGCAAGTAATAATGTACGCAGATAAAATAACCGGGTCTATGCAGCGTGCCATGGATGAAATTATCCGCCGCCGTAAAATACAGGAAGATTATAACCGCCTGCACAATATTACCCCGCAGGGTATCCGCAAGGCTATCAAGGATATAAATGAACGTATCCGCTCGGTCACAGCCGAAGTCAGCGGCCCGGAGTTCAGACCCACCCCCACCCTCAGGGAAGATATTGCCCGTTTGATAAAAGAACTGGAAAGCCAGATGAAAAAAGCGGCTAAAAATCTGGAGTTTGAACGGGCAGCCCTTATCCGTGACCGGGTGGTGGAACTGCGTGCCGCACTTGAAATAGACCCGCTGGGCAGAAAATGAAAGACCCGAATAAGACACCCCAGACCCGTCAGGAACAACGTGAACAAAGGCTGCTAAGCCGCCGTAAACAGATGGCCCAGCACGGCAAAGGCCTTGCACAAGTTTACAAAGACGCAGTTGAAAAGAAAACCAAACAAAAGCCCTGAAATAATCAGGGCTTTTCTAATACTTTAAGCTGTATTACTTAATACTCATCTTTTGGTACTTCGGCTTTGCCGTCATCACCCTCAATAGCTTCCCGCAGTTCATCTGCCAAGCGAGCAGCTCTGGGGTAACCAATATGCATCTTCCTCTGCAGAAACGAGGCAGAAATAATATTGTTATGCTCTGAAATAAGTGCCATGGCCTCGTCAAACAGAGGGTCTTTGGTTCGGCTTTTTTGAGCCGGCGGCGGGGCGGTTATCTCCTCCACTTTCAAAGCTTCAGACGGAGAGATATCTTTCTGGTTGGTCCAAAAGTATATCAAGCGTTCACTTTCGGCGTCCGAAACATAACAGCCCTGCAGACGTTTGGGTTTAGCAGCCTCGGTAGGCATGTAAAGCATATCACCCCGCCCCAGCAGTTTTTCCGCACCCACCATATCCAAAATAGTCCGCGAGTCTACCTGTGAGGTAACCGCAAAACTGATACGGGTGGGAAAGTTAGCCTTAATAAGCCCGGTGATGACATCTACTGACGGGCGTTGGGTAGCCACTACCAGGTGGATACCCACAGCTCTGGCCATCTGAGCCAAGCGGCAAAGGATGTGTTCAACCTCATCAAAACCGGCCATCATCAGATCTGCCAGTTCGTCTATAATCAGTACAATAAAAGCCATTCGGTCAGAACCAACACGGGTCTTGTTGTAACCCTCAATATTGCGTGAACCGGCTGCCGCCAGTGTCTGATAACGTCGGTCCATCTCAGCCGCCAGCCAGCGCAGGGCAGACAGAGCTTTTTCCACGTCTACAATTACCGGTGTAGCCAGATGAGGCAAACCGTTAAATGGGGTAAGTTCCACCCTTTTGGGGTCAATCATAATAAACTTCACGCTTGCAGGCGTATTGTTCAGCAACATACAGCATATAATGGAGTTCAGGCAGACTGTTTTACCTGAACCGGTAGCACCGGCAATAAGCAAATGGGGCATCTTGGTCAGGTCACCGGAAACAGCCTCACCGCCCGCACCTTTACCCAAAGCCAAAGCCAGTGGTGAGCGAGCCAGTATCTTCTGGAAAGTGTTAGTCTCCATAACGCTCCGCATGGATACCACCCCGAAAGAAGTGTTAGGTACTTCGATACCTACTATAGATTTACCCGGCACAGGGGCTTCTATGCGTAAACTGGGTGCGGCCAGAGCCAGTGCCAGATCGTTTGCCAAAGAGGCAATACGGTCAACCTTGACCCTTGTCTTGGAAACCTCCACTTGCCGGGAAGTAGTCTCCCCGTCCTTATCACGTTCTTTTATTTCTTTAAATTTGCGGTCCCAGCCCGGTTCCACCCCGAATTGGGTAACAGTAGGTCCGGCATTTATCTGGATAACCTTGCCCTCCACCCCATAACTGGCCAAAGCATCTTCAATAGCCCGTGCCCGCTGAAGATTATCCGCTTCCGAAAAACCTATTTCGGTAGTTTTATCCAGCATTTCTATAGGCGGCAATTTCCAGCCGTCCATCTCTACCAAACCCTCAGCCTCGCCATATTTCTTCCAGACTTCGGAAGCCACCTGCCTGCGGTCAGCGTCCGAACGGTCATCAGCCGGTTTGGGTTCTCTGGCAGTATTTTCCGCCGGCATATTGGGAAGCTCTGTCTGGGGAGCAGTTTTAGCTGCCAGAGGGTTTTTAATCTCTATTACCCGTGATTCGGTTTTGCCGAATGAGGGCAGTTTTATAGATGGAAGTTCTATCTTCGAGGCAGGTTTTGTGTTAGCTAACCTGCGGACAGGTTCACCCATATCAGGACTGATACTGTCTTCGTGACCACCAAATACCGGACGGCTGACTACCGTACGGTCAAGCCGGGCTACTTCAGGCATATTAGAACGGCGGGAGGGTCTGAAAATACCTTTGAAAAGTCCACTCAGGCTTTTCCAGACTGCACCCGGAGCTAAAAGTATGATTCCCAGCACAATCAGAGCCAGTACCCGCATAAATCCGTTTACATCGGTTTTGCCGCCCAGTATGCCTAAGCCTATGTCACCGCCGGCATCCATCATACCCAGCATACCCCAAGCCGCTAGAATAAGCACCACCCCGCCCAGCCATTTGTTCCAAAGATTCAGACGGTAACGGTTAGCCCATTCAGACATCTGGTCAAACCTAAGAGCCACAATGGCAATAATAATACCCAAAAGAACAAGCAACAGCCCCCAGCCAAACAGGCCGGCCGTACCACTGCCGAAATTGGCAAAAAAGTCTGTCACGCCTTCCCATTGCCAGACCACAAAGGCCATAGCCGAAGCTACCAGCATAACCCAAAGCCAAGACGCTCCTCCCTTGGCGGGAGTGCTTGAAAAAGCCTTCTTTGAGGCGATTTTTTTGGTCTTGCTACGCACAAGGGCAGGTTTCTTACGCTTGCTTGCAGTTATCTTAGCCGGGGTTTTTGCCCTTGGCCTTGCATTCCGCAGGGTTTCTCTGGGATCTTCTTTTTTAGGCATATCAACCTCGTCTACAAACCTACACTTTTACCATAACCGGGATAACCATGGGACGCCGTTTAGTCTGCTCGTAGTAAAACTTGTTCAGCGTTTCTTTAACATCATTATACATAGCCCCCTCGGGAATATCCTTACCGTCATGGTCAAGCAGCTTGATTATAAGGTCACGACTGGCATCCAGCATAGCTTTAGATTCATCAGGATCAACAAATCCCCTGGAAACAATATCCGGCCTGCCCACCAGCATACCGGTTTGCTTGTTAATAGCCACAATTGCCACTACGATACCGTCCTGTGAAAGCATACGGCGGTTGCGGAGTACCACCCCGCCCACATCACCCACACTCAAACCATCTACGTAGACATTGCCGGACGGGACTTTGCCCGTAATACGACCGGACTTGGTATTTAACTCCAGTATATCCCCGTCTTCCATGACAAAGGCATTTTCCGGAGCAACACCCATAGTCCGGGCAAGCTCGGCATGCATGGTCAGGTGGCGGTATTCGCCATGCACGGGCACAAAGTACTTGGGTTTGACCAGATTGAGTACCAGCTTCAGTTCTTCCTGACTGGCATGCCCGTGCACATGTACTTTGGCTATTCGGTCATAAAACACTTTGGCCCCTTGGCGGAAAAGGCTGTCTATGGTACGGCTTACCAGTGATTCATTGCCGGGTATGGGGGACGCCGAAATAATTACGGTATCCCCTTTCATTATGTGGACATGGCGGAAATCACGGTTGGCTATACGAACAAGGGCAGAGGTAGGTTCACCCTGAGAACCGGTAGTCATCAAAACCACTTTCTCCGGGGGTACACGCTGAAGCTGCTCTATATTGCATACCAGACCTTCAGGCACTTTAAGGTAGCCCAAATCGGTAGCCATTTTGTGAATTTCAGTCATGCTGCGGCCGGCAAAAAAGAGCTTGCGCCCGTATTTGGCAGCGGCATCAATAACCTGCTGCTGGCGGGAAATAAGCGAAGCAAAGGTGGTAACCAGTACCCGCCCCGTAGCCGCCCCGATAATACGGTCGATGTTTTCGCCCACCACTGTTTCAGAGGGGGTATAACCGGGCAGTTCCACATGGGTGGAGTCTGACATAAGGAGCAGCACTCCCCGTGCACCCAGCATAGCCAAACGTGACAGATTGGTAGGTTTGCCGTCTACCGGCGTATAGTCCAGTTTGAAATCACCGCTGTGGACTACCGCCCCGATAGGCGTCTGGATAACCAGTCCCACCGAATCCGGCAGACTGTGGCAGACCGGATAGAAGTCTACTTTGAGTTTACCCAGCTTGAAAGTACCGTCAGACGGGATAACATTTATCTTGGTCTGGTGGAGCAGTTTGGCTTCCTTCAGCTTTACCGAAATAAGCCCTTGGGTAAGTTTAGTACAATAAATAGGTACATTTATCTGGGGAAGTATATAGGGTAACGCCCCTATATGGTCTTCATGTCCGTGGGTAATTACAATACCCCGTACTTTTTCACGGTTTTCCAGTACATATGAAATGTCGGGTATTACCAAATCTATACCCAGCATTTCTTCTTCGGGGAACATAAGCCCGCAGTCTATCAGGATGATGTCTTCCCCATATTCTACAGACATCATATTCTTGCCTATCTCACCCAGGCCACCCAGAGGTACAATCTTAAGTTTAGGTTTTGCCATACTTCATCAGAACAGGCCTAACTGCCGGGTTGGAGGTTCTTTGGGAACTAAAAGCGCCTCGGCACATTTCAGTTCTTCAAGCAACCCCGGTATCCGGAGCATATCCTGTTCAATCTCCTTACGTAAGCCCCCCTGGTGCAGGGCTGCGGCCGGGTGGTACATAGGATAATAAATTATCCCGTCCCGTCTCATCGGCTGACCATGAATTTTACTTATGGTAATACCGGTGAAGTACCTGGCCATAGAAAACCTGCCCAGAGTGACTATGATTTTTGGTTTTATTATTTCTATCTGGCGGTCCAGAAAATTGCAACAGGCAGAAATCTCGTCCGGCAGGGGGTCACGGTTGCCCGGCGGACGGTCTTTAACTACATTGGTAATATACACATCTTCCCGCGTAAGCCCTATAGAGCAGATAAGCTCTGTCAGGAATTTGCCGGCTGCACCTACAAAGGGACGCCCCTGCTGGTCTTCGTTAAAACCGGGGGCTTCGCCAATAAACATAATTTTGGCATCGGCATTCCCTTCACCGGGGACAGAACAGGTACGGGTAGTATGAAGGTTACAACGTACACAACGGGCTATTTCTATATATATGCCCTTGAGTAATTCTTCTTTATCATGCATTATATTATTTATCTGACATCTAGCTGCCTAATAGGGTTATGATAACACTGTCAATATGTCAAGTCAATTTGATATAATATCCCTTGCGTTGTAGACTTACGCTGATTGTTTTTTTACACCTGAAAGGAGAGCCATGAGCTTTTTAAAGACCTCGGATCCGGCAGTTTATAATGCCATAATGCAGGAAACCACCCGCCTGAAAGAAACAATTGACCTCATAGCTTCAGAAAACTATACCAGCAAGGCTGTTTTGGAAGCTCAAGGTTCAGTTTTCACCAATAAATACGCCGAAGGATACCCCGGCAAACGATATTACGCAGGCTGTGAATACGCAGACGCCGTAGAGGAACTGGCTATAGACAGGGCAAAGACCCTGTTCCATGCCGAACATGCCAACGTTCAGCCCCATTCCGGGGCTCAGGCTAATATGGCCGCCTATTTCGCCATGGTAAAACCCGGTGATACCATAATGGGACTTACCCTTTCCCACGGCGGACACCTGACCCATGGTTCAAAGGTCAATTTTACCGGCAAGCTTTACCATGTAATTGAGTACGGGCTGAATGCCGAAACCGAGCGGATTGACTATGATAATCTGGAAAAACTGGCTATGGAACATCGCCCCCGCATGATTGTGACCGGTGCTTCAGCCTATCCCCGAATACTGGATTTTGAACGTTTCAGGGCTATCTGTGACAAGGTGGACGCCAAACTGATGGTGGATATCGCCCATATTGCCGGTCTGGTAGCCGCCGGGCTTCATCCTTCACCAGTGCCATACGCTGATGTGGTTACCTCTACCAGCCATAAAACCCTGCGCGGCCCGCGCGGCGGCTTTATACTCTGCAAAGAGCAATACGCCAAAGCTATTGACCAGGCAGTATTTCCGGTAATGCAGGGCGGACCTCTTATGCAGGTAGTTGCCGCTAAAGCAGTGGCTTTTCAGGAAGCCATGCAGCCCGGTTTTGTCACTTACCAGAAAAAAACTCTTGAGAATACCCAGGTAATGGCTGAGGAACTACGCAAGCTGGGACTCCGCCTGGTTTCAGGCGGTACCGACAACCATCTGGTATTGGTAGACTTAAGCCCCATAGGGGTAAACGGTTATGACGCCCAGCTGGCACTGCGCAGAGCCGGCATTGTAATCAACCGCAATACCGTACCCTTTGCCGAAAACCAAACTGCCAACGTACCGGCAGGCATACGCCTGGGCTGCCCGGCAGCAACCAGCCGCGGATTTGGTCCGGCTGAAATCCGCCAGACTGTTGGCTGGATTGGCAAGGTACTTAAAAACATAGGTAACGAAGACGTAGAAAAACAGGTACTGGCCGAGGTAATTCACCTCTGCCGCAAATTCCCTGTACCCGGCATAGATATATAAAAAGGGGGAACGGACGTGTTGGTGAACGGCAATTTGACAGAAGAACTGAAAATCTTCACCGGCAATGCAAATCCTGATCTGGCCAAGGCGGTAGCAGAATACCTGAAGGTTCAGATGGGCAAATGCGAAGTTTTCCAGTTTTCAAACGAAAACATATTCGTCCGCATACAGGAAAGCGTCCGCCAGAAAGATGTCTACGTTATCCAACCAACCTGCTCACCCGTAAACCAGAGCATTATGGAACTGCTTATTATGATGGACGCCCTGAAACGGGCTTCGTCAGAGAGAATTACCGCAGTTTTGCCTTATTACGGTTATGGCCGTACTGACAAAAAAGACCAGCCCAGAGTACCCATTACCGCCCGTTTGGTAGCCGACCTTTTGACCACCGCCGGTGCCAGCCGTATACTGACCGTAGACCTGCATGCCCCCCAGATACAGGGCTTTTTCAATATGCCGGTTGACGAACTGACCGCTGAAAACCTGCTGGCTAACTATTTCAAGAAAAAGAACATAAAGGATTTGGTGGTCGTAGCCACAGATGTAGGCATCTCCAAAAAAGCCCGTGACTTTGCCGCCAAACTGGATGCCCCTCTGGCGATTATTGAAAAAAGACGCATGGGCAATAACGACATAACCAGAACCATAAATATCATCGGTGATGTAGAGGGTAAAAACGCCCTGACCTTTGACGATGAAATAGATACTGCCGGCTCACTGGTAGGCAACGTAAATATACTTATAAGCAAAGGGGTGAAAGAAGTATATTCCTGTGCCACCCACCCGGTGCTTTCCGGCCCGGCTATCCAGCGCATTGCCACCTCCCCCATAAAGGAACTGGTGGTAACTGACTCAATACCCCTCACTCCCCAGAAAAAAATAGATAAAATAACTGTTCTTTCCATCGCTCCTCTCATCGGTGAGGCTATTTACCGGATACATACCGGTAATTCCATCGGAGAGATGTACGATCAGATGCAAATGGAGTAAACCATGTTTAAATTCTTTTCCAGCTTCGGAGACTCAAACGAAAAAGAGATCCGGGCACTTGAACCGCTGGTAGACAAAATAAACCAGCTTGAAAACTCATTCACCACCCTGAGTGACGAAGCCCTAAAGGCTAAAACCATTGAATTCAGGGCACGCCTGAAAGATACTTTTGAAACTACTACGGCAGGTATTCAGGAAGATATAACCAGTACCACTGCTGAACTAGCCGAAGCCCAGAAGATAGCCGACAACAGCAAACAAAGCCGCCTTAAAGCCAAACTGGAGTCTTTAAATAAAGACCTTTCCGCTAAAGAGAATACCGCTCTGAACGGAATACTCCCTGAAGCCTTTGCCGCTGTCAGAGAAGCTTCCCGCCGGACTATCGGCCTAAGGCATTATGATGTTCAGCTTATCGGCGGTATGGTACTCCACCACGGCAAGATAGCCGAAATGCGTACCGGTGAAGGTAAAACACTGGTTGCTACCCTGCCCCTCTATCTTAATTCCCTGCTGGGAAAAGGCGTGCATCTGGTAACTGTGAATGATTATCTGGCCAGACGTGATGCCTACTGGATGGGACCTGTTTACCACGCACTGGGGGTTAGCGTTTCCAGTATTTATCCCATGCAAACCCCTACTGAAGAACTGCCTTCACGCCTGTTTGACCCTGACTATACCTCGGAAATACCCGGTGACCCGTGGACGCACTTCCGCCCCATCTCACGGCAAGAGGCCTATAAAGCGGATATTACTTACGGAACTTCTACCGAATTCGGTTTTGATTACCTGCGTGACAACCTGCGGCCGGACCTTGCCCAGTGTGTTCAGCGGGATATGAACTATGCCATAGTAGATGAAATTGACAACCTGCTTATAGACGAAGCCCGTACACCTCTTATCATCTCCGCCCCGGATACCGAGGCAGGCAAACTGTACGATGTATTTGCCCGCCTGTCTCCCCGTTTGGTAGCCGTAAAAGACTATGAGATAAATGAGAAAGACCGCAATGCTGAACTGACCGAAGATGGTTGGGCAAATGTGGAGAAACTGCTTTCACGCGAAGGCGTCATGAAGGGCAACAGCCTGTATGACCCCCAGAATGCCCCGCTTATCCGCCACCTGCGAAATGCTCTTTCCGCCAAAGAGTTTTATAAGAAAGACCACCAGTATGTAGTCAAAGAAGGTGAAATTATCATTATTGATGAGTTCACCGGCCGCATGATGCTGGGACGGCGTTACTCCGAGGGCTTGCATCAGGCTATCGAAGCCAAAGAACATGTAAAGGTACAGCAGGAAAGCAAGACCTATGCCACGGTAACCATTCAAAATCTGTTTCGCATGTATCGCAAACTTTGCGGCATGACAGGCACCGCCGCTACTGAAGCGGAGGAATTTTCCAAGATTTATAAACTGGAAGTGGTTATTATCCCCACTAACAAACCCGCCGTTCGTGAAGACTACGGCGACCAGATATATAAAGACCAATCCGCCAAATTCAAGGCCGTGGTCAATGAAATTGACGAAATGCGTAAACTGGGACGCCCGGTACTGGTTGGCACAGTTTCCATTGAAAACTCTGAAATGCTTTCAAACATGCTGAAAAGGCAAGGGATTGAACACAAGGTACTGAATGCCAAACAGCATGAAAAGGAAGCTCAGGTAGTAGCCGAAGCCGGCAAACCCGGTGCGGTAACTGTAGCTACCAACATGGCCGGACGCGGTGTAGATATACTGCTGGGTGGCAAAGAACCAACTAAAGATGACGCCAAAGTCTATAACGAGTGGCAAGCACACCACCAGCAGGTGCTGGAAGCCGGCGGTTTACACGTAATAGGTACAGAACGCCACGAATCCAGACGGATTGACAACCAGCTTAGGGGACGCTCAGGCCGACAGGGAGACCCCGGTTCTTCGCGGTTCTATGTAGCGCTGGATGATGATATTATGCGCCGGTTCGGCAGTGAACGCATACAGGGCATAATGGAATGGGCCGGCATGGACGAAAACACCCCCATAGAAAACGGTCTGGTCAGCCGCACTCTGGAAAATGCCCAAAAACGGGTGGAAGGGTACCATTTTGACGTACGCAAACACCTGGTGGAATATGATGACGTAGTAAACAAGCACCGCGAAGTCATCTATGCAGAACGCCGCAAGATACTCTCCGGGGCAGACCTGAAATCCAACATACTGGATATGATTCGGGAAGAAATAATAACCCAGACTGCCGAACATACCCGGGGATACGACTCTTCAGAATGGAATCTGGATGGGCTTGTCACCCACCTTAACGGCATTTTTACCCTGCCCGCCGAGATAAATGCAGAAGCGCTGGCTAAACTTTCTCAGGAAGAAATAACCGACCTGCTCACCCGCACTGCCGAAGAGCTTTACCAGAAAAAAGAAGATGAAACCGGAGCGGGCTCTATGAGACTGCTTGAACGGATTATCATGCTTCACACTCTGGATTCACTCTGGGTGGAACACCTGACCATTATGGAAAACCTGAGAAGGGAAATCGGCTTGCAGGCTTTTGCCCAGCGTGACCCCCTTATCGCCTATAAGAACGAAGGCCATGTACGTTTTCAGGAATTGCTGGAAACTATCAAACATGACGTAGTTCACAATATTTACCGGATTGGTATACAGATTCAGCATCAAACCGAATCGGCTACTGCCAAAGCTGCTTCCCGCCCGGTACAGCAGCAAAAACCCCTGCCCGCCGCACCCGCTGCGGCCATACCCGGCGTCTCTGCCAAAGCGGCTACTCAATCCACCACTCCCGCTGCCAAGGAAATAGGTAGAAATGACCCCTGCCCCTGCGGCAGCGGGAAAAAATACAAGAAATGCTGCGGCAAATAGCCACTTGGCAAACGGATAAATTAGTTGACTGAAATATTAAACGGACAAACCCCGGAATTGGTTATTGCCCGCCTCAGGGCAGCCATAGAAAAGGGGCAGGCGTGGTATCCTGCCCTGCTGGAAGCGGTAGCTGTCTGGCCGCTGGATAGCGAAGAATATGACGGCCGCCATTACCAGTATCTGATTGGCGGCGAAGCACTGGACCTGATACTCCTGTTTGAGCGCTTCAGCCGTGAACTGGAAGACCTCATACCCGCCCAAGAACGGGATAACCTTCTTTTCAAGGGGATTGCCCCGCAGGAGCTTACTGCTGATGAACTGCTGGCATTTCTGGGAGAAGTACGTTACCGCCAATACCTTAACTACTTTTACGGCATTACTGTAGAAGAAGCACTGCTGGTAGTTACCCAGAGTGACGTCCGCAAAGAACACCGTTCACTGGGAGTACGAAGGGAAGGCACGGTTATAGATGAAGCCTTTGTCCAGCTTTATGAACGTACCCATGACGAAATGCTGGACCAGTTCCGCCGTGAAAAACGTTACTCCAAAACCGGTACCATAAAAATCCATCAACTCAAAGAGTTTACCTACTGGCTGTTTAAATACCGACTGTTGCACAGCGAAAAAGCCAGAGTAGCTTCGGATACCAATAAATCTTTGAACTACCTCAAAAAATATGCCCGGCGGCTTCAGCAAAAATCCAACTAATTCGGTTAATTCAAGTATTTCACCAAATGATATATTGCTATAGTCCTAAAGATATAATACAATCATTTAACAGTACTAATTCCCCACTTACGGAGGCTTAACATGGCGAAAACCAAAGTCTTGATAGCTGATGATCATGCAGTCCTTAGGGAAGGTATGAGCCGATTGTTAAGTCAGGAAAAAGACATAGAAGTAATCGGCGAAGCCGGAGACGGGCAAGAAGCGGTTGATATGGTAGCCCAGCTCAAACCGGACGTAGTCCTTATGGACATAGTCATGCCCAGACTGACAGGGGTGGAAGCAACCAAACTTATCAAGAAAAATAACCCTTCCACCTGTATCCTAATACTTACGGCCTATAGTGATATCCGCTATATACTCGGTTTGCTTGAAGCCGGAGCCAGCGGTTACCTGCTGAAAAGTGCGAAAAGCGACGAGATTGTGGGGGCTATCAGAGCTATAAAAGCCGGCGAATCCGTACTGGATTCAGTTGCCACCCGAAAACTGCTGGAACGGGTAGTAAATGTGAGCAAGGAATCTGACGAAGATAAAGTCCGCGGCCAACTCTCCCCGCGTGAGATTGAAATACTCCAGCTGGCATCAAAAGGCCTGAGTAACCGCGAAATTGCTGATAAACTGACTCTGTCCATGCGGACAGTAAAAGCCCACCTTTCAAATATATTCAACAAAATGCGCTGCAGTTGCCGCACCGAAGCCATTGTCAAAGGCTTTCGCGAAGGTTATGTAATGCTGGAAGATGTACCTCAGGGGATAGACGGCTATGACCGAAACACGCTTTAAACCGCCGGCACTCTGCCACCGCTGCTTATTTGAAAATGCCTCTGATGCTATCTGGTTTTATGACCGGAAAGGGCATATTGTATATGCCAACCGGGCATCAGCCGAACTGACCGGTTATACCCGAACCGAGCTTAAACAGAAAAACCTGAAAGACCTGCTGACTACTGCCTCTGAATATGACCAGATAATGGATATGAATTCCCGTATAGCCGTTGGCGAAGAAGTAAAAATGCCTTACGAGCAAAAAATCCGCCGCCATGACGGCTCGGTGGCGGTACTGCGTATGGCAACTACACTGGTAAAATCAGCTGACGAAGTACTTGGTTTTCAAAACATAGCCCGTGATATTACCGAAGAACTTCGCCGCCAGCAAAACATGAAGTCATTCGTTCAGGATGTTATACGGGCACAGGAAGCTGAACGCAAGCGCATCTCCCGTGAACTCCATGACGAAGTAGCCCCCCTGCTTTTACTGCTGATGCAAAAGATAGATAATCTGAGCAAACAGTCTGAACGTGATATTGCAGACTGCAAACCCCAGCTTGACGCCCTGCGCACCCAGTCTGAAGAGGCACTTGAAAGCCTACGGCGGATAGCCCAAGATCTGCGTCCGCGTATACTTGATGACCTGGGGCTGATACCTGCTCTGGAATGGCTGACCGAGAAACTGGCACAGGACGGGCAGATACATACAGAATCAAACGTAAAAGGGCGTGAAGTAGAGCTGACAGCCGAAATCCAGCTGCTTATCTTCCGCATTGCCCAGGAAGCCTTTAATAATATCCGCAAACATTCGCTGGCCACCTGGGTCAGGCTGGAACTGGAATTCAAACCCAAAGCCATTTTACTGACCATTCAGGATAATGGAAAGGGGTTTAACCTTTCGGAACAGACTGATAATCTGGCTCAAAACGGCAAACTAGGGCTGGCAGGTATGCATGAACGCGCCCAGCTTATTGGCGGGCATATACATATACTTACCCACCCCGGACAGGGCACTACCGTAATTGCCGAAGTACCTACTACCAATCCGGATACAAAGCCGGCTTCCTAAGCTGATTTAAGGCGGCTTACTTTCTCTATATAACCTTCCAGCTTAATACGTTCCTTATCCACCACCGCCTGAGGCGCTTTGGCAAGGAACTGCTCATCTGAAAGCCGGGTAGAAAGCCGTTCTATCTGGATTTCCAGTTCGGAAATCTCCGCTTTTACCCGCTTGGCCTCTACCTCAAGGTCTACCATAGTGGACATGGGCACCACCACTTCAATTCCGTTTAGCACCAGAACCACCTCAGTGGCAGTAGACGCCCCGCTATAGTGGCCGGGCAGGATATTTACCGGTCTGGCGCGGGAAAGGGTCTCTACCGCCCCCAGGTAATTCCCAAGAACACTTGCCATATCCCCTGCATAAATATTCGCCTGTATATAGCGGGAGATTTCTACATTATGTTCTGCCCGCAGATTACGGAGCGAACGGACTATTTCAACCAGACTGCCCATAACGCTTTCAGCCTGTTCATCAAAACAGGTTTTATCTGCCGCCGGATAAGGGGCAACTATAATGTCCGTTTCCCGAAGAGATTCAGGCAGGTATGGCCTCAAATAACTCCAGAGTTCTTCAGTAATAAAAGGCATATAGGGGTGCAATAAACGCAAAATGCTGGAAAGAACCCTAACCAGTACCGGGCGGGGCGAGACAGACGCTTCATCACGCAGCCGTACTTTGGCAAGCTCTATGTACCAGTCACAAAATTCACCCCAGATAAAATCCTGCAAAACCCTCTGGGCTTCGCCAAACTGAAATTCCTCCATCAGGCGGGTGACATCTGCTGTCACCCTGTTCATACGGCTGATTATCCAGCGGTCTTCAAGGGGTAATTCAGCTTCTGGTGTAAGTTCTTTTGCCTCACCCAGATTCATTATGACAAAACGGCTGGCATTCCAGAGTTTATTGGCAAAGTTACGGGCGGCTTCAAGCTTGGTTTGCCCCAGCTTTGAGTCGTTGCCCGGAGAAGTACCGAAAGTAACTGCAAACCGCAAGGCATCTGTACCATACTGGTCAATAACCTTTAGCGGGTCTATTACATTCCCCTTGGTTTTGCTCATCTTTTCGCCCTTGTCGTCGCGTATCAAACCGTGCAGGTATACAGTACGGAAGGGCACCTCATTCATATCTTCCATACCCATTACAATCATGCGGGCCACCCAGAAGAAGATGATATCGTAAGCCGTTTCCATGACAGTACCTGGGTAAAAGCGTTTCAGGTCTTCGGTCTGGTCAGGCCAACCTAGAGTGGAATGCGGCCATAACCCGGATGAAAACCAGGTATCCAGCACATCAGGGTCTTGTTCCAGCTCGGTGCCGCCGCATTTGGGGCAGACTGTGGGATCCACCTTGGCAACTATCATCTCCCCGCAGGGACAGTACCAGACAGGTATGCGGTGCCCCCACCAGAGTTGGCGCGAGATACACCAGTCACGGATATTTTCCATCCAGTTTTGATAGACCTTGTTAAACCTTTCGGGCAGTATCTGAATACGCCCGCTGTTTACCGCCTCCAGAGCCGGTTTGGCTAAGGGTTCCATTTTCACAAACCACTGTTTGCTGACCATGGGTTCAATAACGGCACTGCAGCGCTGGCAATGCCCCACAGAGTGGGTGTAATCTTCTATCCTAAGCAGCAGACCCAGTGATTTCATCTCTGAAACCACATACTCACGGCAGGCTTTGGCAGTCATGCCACTGCACGGGCCGGCATTTTCATTCATAGTGGTATCACGGTTCTGAATGGTAATCATAGGCAGATTATGGCGAAGCCCCATTTCAAAGTCATTGGGGTCATGGGCAGGCGTAACCTTGACTGCACCCGTACCAAAAGCCATATCCACCGCTTCGTCTGCAATAACGGGTATGCGGCGGTTCATAATAGGTAAAACCACATTTTTGCCCACCATGCCTGCGTATCTGGTATCATCCGGGTGAATGGCAACTTCCGTATCCCCCAGCATGGTTTCAGGCCGGGTGGTTGCCACCGTTACAAACCCGCTTCCATCTTCCAGAGGGTAACGCAAGTGCCAGATATGCCCGGCTAAATCTTTGTGGTCTACCTCAAGGTCTGAAACAGCGGTACCACAACGGGGACACCAGTTGATTATTCGTTCACCTTTGTAAATAAGCCCTTTTTCATAAAGGTTGGTAAATATCTCACGTACAGCCTTGACCGGGCCTGCATCCAGAGTAAAGGTCTCCCGGTCCCAGTCACACGAAGCCCCCAGACGCATATGCTGATGGCGGATTTTTTCACGGCAGGGGTTAACCCACTCCCACATCTTCTCTAAAAAAAGTTCCCGTCCCAGCTGTTGGCGGGTTTTACCTTGCTTGGCCAGTTCCCGTTCCACTACTACCTGAGCGGCAATGCCGGCATGGTCTACACCCGGCAGCCATAAAGTCGGCTCACCCTGCATACGGTGCCAGCGGATCATGATATCTTCCAGCGTAGCAGTCAGGGCGTGCCCAAGGTGGAGCTCCCCGGTAACATTAGGCGGGGGCATGATTATAACAAATGGTTTCTTGTCTGAATTCGGGTTTGGCTTAAAGTAGCTCTTTTCCATCCAGTACTGATACCATTTTTTCTCAACCTCGGCGGCTTCATAAGCCTTAGCCATTTCAGGCAAATCGGAACACTGAGCCATACTAATTACCTCACAAACAGCGGCTAGATAACAACCCGCATTTGACTTGAAATATATAATCCTATTTTGGGCGTATTAAATCAAGTTTTAAAGTAAACCTGAAATTTCATCAAGGAGTCTGGCGGCCGCTTCCTGTTTCTTTAAAAGCGGCAATTCCTCTACCCGGCCGTTTTTAAAGAAGAGAGTCAGGCGGGTAGTATCTGAACCAAAGGTGCTATCCGGCTGGCTGATATCGTTAGCCGCTATTATATCCAGATTTTTGTCAGTCATTTTTTTAACGGCATTTATCATAAGGTCACGGCTTTCAGCCGCAAACCCCACCTTTATAAAATCACCCTGCAGGGAAGCTAATATATCCGGGTTGGCCACCAGATGCAAATCAAGCCCCTCAGCCCCCTTTTTAATCTTGTCCACGGCTGGTTTTTCCGGACGGTAATCCGCAACTGCGGCTGTCATTATCAAAGCATCTGCCCCTTTGACTGCTTCTCTAAGGGCAGCAAACATCTCCAGCGCAGTTTCGGTGTATTTTATGTCAACTCCAAAAGATACAGGCCTGTCGGTAACACCCGAAACCAACCTGACGCTGGCACCCCGTCTGACGGCTTCTTCAGCCAGAGCATACCCCATCTTGCCGGAACTGCGGTTACCCACATAACGCACCGGATCAACCGGCTCGCGGGTGCCACCGGCGCTGATAACCAGCTTTTTACCCGCCAAAGGGCCGCTTTTAGCCAATACCTGAGTAACTGAACCCAGTATTTTATCCAGTGAAGCCAGCCTGCCCTGCCCCGTTTTACCCGAAGCCAGACGGCCGTATTCCGGTTCTACAAATATAAAACCCCATTCCTTCAGCTTTGAAATATTCTGCTGGGTGATGGGGTTTGAGTACATATTGTCATTCATAGCCGGGGCTATTATGACTGGTGATTTACAGGCCAGAATAGTAGCCGAAAGCATATCATTCGCCAGCCCGCAGGCCAGTTTGGCAATAATATTGGCGGTGGCCGGAGCTACCAGAATAACGTCTGCTTCCTCTGCCAGAGAGACATGCTCCACGCTGTATTCGGAGTTTATATCCCACATACTGGTCACTACCGGCTGGTGGCTGAGAGTCCGAATGGTCAGGGGGGATATAAAGCGGCAGGCATCTTCGGTCATAACCGCTTTTACTGTATACCCTTCGGCAAGGAGCTTGGAGGCAATATCCCCCGCTTTATAGGCAGAAATACTGCCGGTTATCCCCAGAACTACCGTCTGTTCTTTATTCATATCCTTCTGCACTCCCCCGGCAAGCCCCCTTCACAAGATGTTTTAACCGGAAGGATAGCTGCTGCCGTTCCATACGTTTCCTATTTTAATATATAAAAATCACTAAACCTTATTCATCTGGTAAATAAACCTGAGCCCCTGAAGGGTAAGGTCCGGGCGGACTATATCAAAAATACGGCTGCCTTCGGCTATCAGTGAGGCATAACCGCCGGTAGCCACCACTCTGGCTTTCTGCCCCAGTTCAGCCTGAATCCGCCTGACCAGCTCCTCCACCAGCCCTATATAACCGAAATACACCCCTGACTGCATAGCCGAAACAGTGTTGGAGCCGATGGCTTTGGCGGGGTGGATTATTTCAATCTTGGGCAGTTTTGAAGTTTTCTCCACAATGGCCTGAGCCGAAGTGGCAATACCTGGTGCAATCGCCCCGCCTATATATTCCCCGCTTTCCGAAAGAGTATCAAAAGTGGTAGCTGTGCCCATATCCACTATTATGCACGCCCCGGGATAAAGCACTCTGGCGGCAGCGGCATTTACTATGCGGTCAGCCCCAACCTCACGCGGGTTATCCATGCGTATCTTAACCCCGCTCTTGATACCTGCACCCACTACCAAAGGTGTAGCCTTGAAATAGGTTTTAAACACTTCCTCAAAAGTAGTGGTCAGGGGCGGCACAACGCTGCACATAATTACACGGTTTAGCTCTCCCGCCTGTATGTCCGCATGCTGCAAAAGACCTAAAAGCAGGCTGGCATATTCGTCAGCCATACGCTGGGCAACTGAACCCAAATGCCAGTTTGCCAGCAGTTGTTCACCCTCAAATATACCTATATTTACGCTGGTATTGCCGATATCTACGGCAACAAGTTTTTCTGTGGCAGCTTGTTTATTCATAACTTAGTCCTGTTTCAATCCTTTTATAATCACAGGCAATTTTAACAGCAAATCCGAAGCCAGTACACCGGCATCACCTATCTCACTCCGCAATGCTTCTGCGGCCAGAGAGTGCAGGTAAACTCCCAGTCCTGCCGCCTCAAAAAGGCTTACGCCCTGCCCCAAAAGACCGCCTATTATTCCGGCAAGTACGTCACCCGTACCGGCTGAAGCCAGCACAGGGTTAGCCGCCGGATTGCACAGGGTTTCCCCCTGCGGTGATGTCACTATTGTCCCGGCACCTTTCAGGATAAGCGTCTTGCCCCATTTGCAGGCAAACTTTTGGCAAAGCCCGAAACGGTCAGACTGAACAGCCTCGGTGGTAGTTTTTGCCAGACGGGCCATTTCACCCGGATGCGGGGTGAGTACCGCATCAAATTTATATTCCAGCCACCAATCCGGGATAGCTGAAAGTATATTTAATGCATCTGCGTCTATTATAACCTTAAGCCCCACGGGCAGGTTTGAGAGCACTTCGGTAACCAGTCTGGCGGAATACCCGGTTTGACCCAGACCCGGCCCTATAAGGAGTACATCATATTTACCCAGTTCACTCAGGACAAGGCGTGCAGCAGAGTTATCTGCAGTACCGGAGGATACTTCAGGCAAAGGCAGATAAGTAGCTTCAGGTATTCTGCTCGCTACCGCTCCAGTCAAACTTTTCGGCAAAGCCAGTGTAACCAAGCCCGCACCAACACGCATAGCGGCACTCCCTGCTAGTATGGCCGCCCCTATATAACGGTCACTCCCGGCTACAATCATCACCCGCCCGAAACTGCCCTTGTTGGCATGGGGGGAACGAACAGGCAAAACACTCTTTGCCCAGTCTTTTTCAATCAAAACGGCTTGGATATCGGTTGTCAGTTCAGGCGGTATGCCGATATCCGCCACCGAAACCGCCCCGCTTAATTCCAGCCCGCGGTGGGTAAAAAGCCCTTGCTTGGCAATGCCCAGCGAAAGTGTAAAATCCGCCTTTAGGCAAGCGTCATCCGCCTGCCCGGTATCAGCATTTAAACCGGAGGGTAAATCTACAGCCAGCACTTGCATCTCTGGTCTGGTATTTCTAACGTTTGCTGTCATTTGCAGAGCTTCTTTATAAATGCCTTCAAGCGGGCGGTTTACGCCTGTACCCAGCAAAGCATCTATTACCAAATCTGCATCCGCCAGATGCTCTTCAAGTTCCGCTAAACCTGCAAATATATCACCTGAGGCTTCCAAACAGCCTTGAACGGTTGTGCCTTTTGGGGTATCTATAAAAGGCACAAATATGCTTACCTTTTCACCCCAGCTCCGCAGATAACGTCCGGCAACCAGCCCGTCACCCCCGTTATTGCCCGCACCCGCCAGTATCAGCACCCGACAGCCATTTTGCTCTTCCAGCAGATGGCGGGCAAACACAGCCACCGCCCTGCCGGCATTTTCCATCAGGGTTTCGGTGCTAATGCCCTGTTTCAGGCAGGCATCTTCTATCTGGCGCATTTGGACGCTTGAGATTATTTCCATTTCCTACCAGCTTTCGCTAAGGCTAAGACGAGTTTATCAGCAAGAGGGGTTATTATCAACACCCAGTCTGTTTAATACTTCCTGCATGGCCTGCCAGTGGCTTCCCTTCCAGAAAACCCGCCCGCAGTGATGGCACTCTTTGAACTCAGTCTGGTTCTGGTAAACATACGGAGGCACTTTTTCAGACAGGGTTTCTTTCATGACGGGATAAAGGGGATAATTGCACTCTATGCAACGGCTGAAAGGTAATATAAACGAATGCAGCACCATATCCGACAAAAGCTGCCGAAGCTGGTCTTCCGCCACTTCGGTTTCAAAGAGCATAACCTTTAAATTACCCTTTTTAACCAGCCGCCTTTCCCTAAGCAGATGATCACGGGTAAGTATTACCCGCCCCTCGGCAAGGGCTTCGGAAAGAAGCTGACGGTCAGACCCGTTGCCAAAACGGCGGGCATCAAAACCCAGCATTCTCAGGTAAACGGCTAGTTTCCCCACATTCTGGTCAACCAGAAAACGCGGCGGCTCAGAGACAGCAAACATACCTATTCTCCCAGACGGAGTTTCAGCCCTTCACTGGCCATAAATATGTCAGCAGCCAATCTATCCGCTACTGCCTGTATTTCAGTTTTAATCTCTTCTTCAAACAACGGCGTGGTATGAAGGGTAACTATTTGGGGCAGATAACCTTTCATCTCCCTGAACAGTAAAAGCTCCGTCTCCAAAAGCTCAGGTGACAAGTGCTTGGAGGTTAAAGCCAGCTCAGTGAGTTTGTTCGGCATGGTCAGTTCAATAATAAGCAGTTCGGGGTTAACCTGTTCCCAGACAGCCCCCAGACCAGACCCTGTATCCGAGGTATAAAAAAACGAATGCCCGTTTAAGTCTTTTACCCAAAAACCGGTGGTATCTCTGGAATGAGGGACAGATACCGGCAATATACGGTAACCCTGACAGTCAAATTCCAAACCGGGGGTAATCTTATTAAACCGCAAAGCCGGAGCAGAGGGCGGGCGGGTAAAAAAATCAGGGTAAAAACCGCCGGAAAAAGGCGGCTTGGTGACTACTTCTTCAACGGCCTGACTGCCGTAAATATCCACACTTTTCAAGCCGTAAGCCAAATTCATAGCCAGTAGCGGCACATCTTTTATGTGGTCATAATGGGCATGGCTTAAAATAACCGCTTTCAGGCTATAGAGTTCGTCCAATGTCAGGCTTCCGGTAATAGCACCTGCGTCCAGCACCACCCCGCCGGAAAGCATGAGGCAACTGGGGCGGGTGGTTTTGGTTTCGCAATTATGAGCACCTAAAAATACTATTTCCACCTTTGTACCTTGACCCCTGTCTAAAGCTTGAAAGGGCTGAAATTGGTAGCTGTATCAAAGTGGTCGCTGTTTTCAGCCTTTTTCAGATAATTTACCAGCCTGTAAGTAAGGGGTGTGGCTGCTGCTTCAATAAGCACTTTTGAACCCCAGTGATAGAGTATCATCATCGGCACAAATACCGGCGTACCCAGAAAAGCCACCATAATAAATATGGAAGTATCCAGCCCTTGCCCCGCCAGAGTAGAACCAATGGTACGCAGCCAGAGGTAACGCCCCTTGGTCCGCAGTTTCAGCTTGGCCATAATGAACGAGTTTACAAATTCACCTACCAGATACCCTAAAAACGAGGCAAGCAAAATCCGGGGAGTATAACCAAGTATGGTTTCATAAGCCGCCTGCCCTTCCCAGAAAGGCGCACCCGGCAGTACCTGACCCAGAGCCACAAAGACTACGAAAATAAGGTTACAGATAAAGCCCAGCCAGATAATCCGCCGTGCCCAGTGGAAACCGTAAACCTCGGTCAGGACGTCTCCGAAGATATAGCTGAAAGGAAACACTATCACCGCCGCCGGCAGAAATACGTCTCCCAAGGCAATAATTTTCACCGCTATAAGATTAGCGGTAATAAGGCAAGTAATATACAAACCACTTACAATGAGCAGGCGGCTGGAAACATTCATAACAATTTTTCTCCGGCAGAACTAAATAAGGCGGACACGGCGGAACATGTACAGCATCAAGCTCACAATAATAGCTGTAATAACCGCCACAAAGTAAATGGCATTCTCCGAGTTTTGAAAAGGCAGGGGGATGTTCATGCCGAAGATGCTGGCTACCATAGTAAACGGCAGCAAAATGGTAGCCACAATGGTTAAAATACGCATAGCCCGATTAGTCCGGTGGGAAGACATGGAGTCAAAGGTGGAGCTTAAGCCCTCTATGACCTCTTTAGTCTCGTCTAGAGTATCCCATATTTTATCCATGTGGTCTGTCATATCTCCAAAATAAACAGACATATCCTGATTTATAAATTTTCTGAGCTTATTTTCCAAACAACCAATGACCGCCCTCATCGGCCAGATAATCCGCCGGGTGGCAATAATATCCCGCCTGAGCAGGGCAATGTCTTTGACAATATTAAGGTCACTGTTAGAACCGGCAAAAATGTCATCTTCCACTTCTTCCAGATTATCCAGCAGCTTTACAGTAATGGGAAGACAATAGTCTACCAACCTGTCAACAATGCGGTACATCAAAAAACCTGAACCATGGTCAAAATATTCAGGGCGGGAACTCTCATCCAGCTCCATTTCACGATAAAGCTTTACCAGTGGTTTCAGATTGCCGGTATGCAGGGTGATAAGATAGTTCCCCCCGATAAATACCGAAAGCTGAGCCGGCACAGTAGTCCGCAGTTCCTTATTATAAAACGGGAAGTGGAGCACAAAAAATAGATACTCGTTGTATTCGTCAACCTTGGGCCGCTGACGGCGTGACAGTACATCATCAAGGTCCAGCGGGTGGAACGGATAGTTAGCCGCCAAATACTCGGTATCAACCTCTTGCGGGTTTTCAATATTTATCCAGGTAAGGTTGCCATAAGTAATTGATTCTATATTTGAAGTATTATTTTTAACTTGAGTCAGCGCCATGGTACGCTCCCAAAGTTTATTCTCAACGCTGCTATTTTAGCATAAAACGCTAAAACAACACCAAAATCTAACACTTTTCAGTCCTTTTTAAAAGCCCTATACCTTGCCAGCTTGCATATTTGCCAAATTTTAACCCCAAATACCCTTGGATACCTTTACAGGCTGATTATACTGCGCCTTACCCCGGCTTTTGGAATATTTGACAAATACTCCTTGCAGATTTTACAATACGTCTTTAGTGGCAGCGTAGCTCAGTGGCAGAGCAGGGGACTCATAAGCCCTTGGTCGGTAGTTCAAATCTACCCGCTGCCACCAATTATTTACCCCTCCCGTCTTTCATCACTTTATTTTATATTCCCCAAAAAAATCATCTATCCAAACCATACCTGCTTGCCATTTTTATCTTTTGAAAATGCAATACAGCATAATCCAAATCATCATTATTAAATAATCCTACACCCAGTTAAAATTTATTTCCCCCGTTTTAACCTGCCAACTCATGCCTATTTTTACCTGTCTGCTATTTAAATCCGCAAAACTTTGGGTCTTTTTAACACATATACCAGGAATTATAGTTTTATCCGGAGTTGACATTTTTTATGTTTTATAAGAAACTATAAACATTATAAAGTTTACGCAGTCTTAACAGACACCAACCACTTTTACTCAAAACCCCAAA
>NZ_JBAZDW010000014.1:0-28678 GCF_041654235.1 Dehalococcoides sp.
CTATACCCAAATCAAAACTGGAATCAGCAGTTATTACCCAGATAAAATCCAGGATATTGACCGAAGAAAACCTTGAAAACCTGGTGTCTTTGGTAAATAAAGACCTGGAATTAGCTTCAGTTCAATATAACGAGAGGCTTGCGGTCATTGATACTGAACTGGAGGATATTCGGCAGAGGTTAAATCGTTTGTATGAGGCGATTGAGAGCGGCAAACTTGATTACAGTGATCTATCACCTCGAATCAAGGATTTAAGGTCTCGCCAATCTGACCTTGAGAAATCCATGATTGTGGCTGAGGCTGAGTTATTAGCTAGCGGCAGTGAAAGCATTAAAATTGAACAAGTAAAAGCCTATGCAGGTGATCTTAAGCAACTACTGGCAGAAGCTGAAATCAGTGAGTGCAAAGCCTTCCTGAAAACATTTGTTAAGAAGATAGAGATAAACGGCAATGAGGCTACTTTGAAGTACAGATTGCCGCTGCCAGGGTTAAAAAACGGAAAAGAAGTTCTACCTATTGAGACTCTTGGTGGAGCTGAGGGGATTCGAACCCCTGACCTCCTCCTTGCAAAGGAGGCGCTCTCCCGACTAAGCTACAGCCCCACGGAGCACCATTATACCAAGTTTGAGTGAAAGTGTTAAATCGGGGGGGCGTAGCTGAATTTTTGAAGCAGCAGGTGTTTTAAATGAGGTACGGCATCAGTTGCCCCCAGCTCTCCCCGCAAGACTATTTCCGGGGCTTTCAGGAAATCGCCTGGACCTATTCCTGAAAGGTCAGGTTCAATGGCAATATCGGCGGCCAGCAGATTTTCCTGAGCCATATGTATTGACATAATATTTACTATCTGGAAGGCTGTATCAAAGACTGAGGGTTCCGAATCGCTGTTTTGTTTTATATAATCATGGCGGTAAATGGCATTTACCGCAATTACAAAATCTGCCCCCATGTCACGTACAATCTGAGCTGGAATAGGGGTAATAATGCCGCCATCCACCAGAAAACGGTTTTTGTTTTTCACCGGACGGAAAATAATGGGCAGGGACATGCTGGCAATTACTCCGTCAATAACAAGCCCCTCGTTAAAGATAACTTCTTCGCCGGTTTTAACGTCTGCGGCTACGCAGGCAAAGGGTTTCTTGAGTTCGGCAAAGGTGATGTCTCCGATAAGCTCTTTTAAATAACTTTTTATCTTTCGGGACGATAGGAAACCGGCTCTGGGGGCGGCCAAATCCAGAAGGGGCATAAGCTGTTTCCAACTCAGGTTATGTACTATTTCTTTCATTTCCTGCGGTTTATGACCACTGGCATATAGAGCGCCTATAATGGCACCCATACTGGTTCCGGTGACCAAATCCAGCGGTAAGCCTTCTTTTTCCAGTACTTCAAGCACGCCGATATGGATGATGCCTCTGGCAGCGCCTCCACCCAAGGCAATGCCTATTTTAGGCACTTTGGATTTGGGCATGAATAACCTCCTCAGTTAGCGGGGTATAACGCGCCGGGTTTTGTTCCCATTCTTCTCTGAGCAGTGACATAAACCAGACATCCGTCCATGTTCCCCTGACCAGTATATCCCGGCGCAGGGTTCCGTCAAGCTGGAAGCCGTTTTTCTCCAAAGTGCGGCGTGATGGCTGGTTTCCCTTAAAAACTCCGCCGAAAATACGCTCTGCTTTAAGGTGTTTGAAGGCAAAGTGAACACTTAAGCGTATGGCTTCTGTCATATAGCCTTTAGTCCAGTATTTGTGCCCCAGCCAGTATCCGATAAGGGCTTGCTCTTTATAGCCGATAAGTCTGAAAGCCAGACTGCCTATCAGGCCGGGTTTATCCACTCTTTCAATAGCAAAAGAGTAGCGATGACCTGTTTCAAAGTCGGCTGCTTCGTCCCGATATGCCAAGCGGAGTTCATTTATGGTTTTCGGGCCATCCCACATCAGGTGGCGGGTTACCTCGGGGTCTTTAATCAGGCTGAAGGCTTTATAGGCATCGGCGGCTTGAATTATTCGCAGCCTTAGGTTCTGGCTTTCTACAACTGCCTGCTTAAACCCCTGTCCATTCGTGGCCTCAAATATATCTGGCATATGTCTAGAAAAGCTCCTCTATTTCTTCGGAGCTGATTTTTTTCTGGCTGACTTCGTTATAGATATTTTGGTCGTACTCGCGGGGGACAAAGGCTACCGGCATGGGTACTGCCGCACCGAATATCAGGGCTTGCTGGCGTGAAGCCAGTTTGGCAAGGACGCCTTTGAGTTCGTTTTTACCGGAAACGCCTGAGAGTACGGCGTCTATATCTTTTTCGTTGTCCAGCAGGGCGGTTATTTTAGTGCCTAACTGGGACATCACTTCAGGGTCTATGCCCGAAGGCCGCTGGTCTATGATAAGCAGGGTGACATTGTATTTACGCATTTCACGGGCAATAGTGCCGAAGATAGTGCGGGAAGCCACTTCCGGGTTTAAAAATTTATGGGCTTCCTCTATGGTAATAACCAGCGGGGTGGGTTTGGAGGCATCTTCGGCCATGGCTTGTTCCATGTGGTCACGGTAGCTGGTATATATGCGGCGGGTAAGCAGATTGGCTACCAGTATGTAGGCGGTGATGTCTGTATACCGCCCGAATTCCAGTACTACGTTTATATTTCGGTTTAGGTATTCAAGCACCCTGTCTACTGCCTTGACCGGGGCATTTTCTACGATAAAGGGCAGGCGGGTAAGGGTATTAAGCCCCCTCCGCAGGTTCTGGAAAGTGCTTTCATGGATACTTAAAGTGTCCAGCAGTTTTTTATCTTCTTCTTCGTCTCCAATATTATTGGCTTCTTTTATCCAGTTTTTCTTGAAGTGCTTGCGTAGCTGGTAAACGGCTTCTACCGCCTGTTCGGTCAGATTAAGGGTCTGGCGGAGCAGGCTGATATCTTCCGGCTCTATTTCGTCGTAGCCTATCTTTACCTCAAAGTCCACGCTGACTTTGCGTTTGCGGGAGCTTTCCCCGTCTAAAGTAAATACGGCTACCCTGTCCGGAAAGAGCTGTTTTAGGGCTTTAACTTTGTGTTTTTTCTCACTGGTACCTTCCCAGCCGTATTCGGAGTGCATATCAAACACCAGATTTACGCAAGACCCTTTCTGGAGCATGCCGACCAGCAGGGTGCGGGTGAGGAATGTTTTGCCGGTGCCGCTTTTACCGAAGATGCCGTTTGAACGTTTGACCAGCTCAGGCAGGTTTAGGCAGAGGCGGGTTTCCATGTCCAGCGGGTTACCCACATAAAAATGGGTGGCGTCTTCCTTGCCGAATACCATCTCTATATCTTCGTTGGAGGCAATATCTACCGGGGCATAGTGGCTGGGTATGGTCTTGACCGGCTGAGGGCCATCCAGAAGGCTTTTTTCATCACTGCCCAGTACCAGATAGGGTATAACCTTCAGATCTCCGTAAGCGGCTGTACCGCTGAGTATTTCGGCCAGAAATTTTTCGTCTGAGGCAGGAGGGGTGAGCATAAGGCGCTGGTCTGTTACTCCCAGAGAAACATCGGTTATCATGCCCAGAAAGCGTTTGGTTTTGCCTTGAATGGTGACATAACGCCCAACCGCCATATCTTCTACCAAGGTTTCACCGTTCAGGCGGACATCTACCCCGCCGGAAAGTGAACCCCCTATTACAATACCCAGTTTGTTTTCAGTTGTCATAGCTGTATCCTCTCCAGGATTACTTTAAGCCGCTGGTACTGCCCTGGCAGGAGTTTGGCCAGCTCTTTGCCCGCTTTTACCAGAAAGGCTTGCTTGTCCGGGGCGGCGGCGGATAAGTGCCGCAGGCAGGCGGCGGTGACTTCGTCCGGGGGGACGGGCAGTTCGGAGTTTACAAGTATATTTAAAAAGCCGAATGATTTACAAAATTCAGCCGTTTCTTCCGGGGTGCAACTTTCCGCAAAGCTGTGAATATGGGCAGGGCGGGGCGGCAGGTAATGCAGGATTTGCCCTTGTCCCCTGTGCCCCAGTATCAGGCAGGAGAACTCACTCCGGAGGAGTTTACTTAGCTGGGGGCTTTGGGCATAGATAGCCTCTTCGCTGACTGCGTCCTGTCCGCGGGCAATGGGTTTTCTGCCCGGCTCTATGGATGAGGTGGTGGCATGATAGACGGCGGCGTAAATAGTATTTTCGCCTTCACCGGTTTTTACCAGTGCCCCCAGAGCGGGCGTGTTGTAAAGCTGGTAACACTGGGCGGTAAAGTCAGTGGTGCTGGTATCTATAACCTCGCCTATGCGGCTTGTACTTAGGTTGTCCAATTTCTCACCCCCTGCGGTTAATGGTGTATTCAAATTTGCCAAATAGACTAACGGGCTAGTTTACATAAACTATACCCAGCGGGTTTTTTTGCTCAGGCTCTTGGCGGAACTGCTGGGATTTATCTGGCTTGCGGTCAGCATTTCCTCTACCAGCTGGTTGAAAATACGCCTGTCCTGACCGCTGACTACTGCCTGTTCGTGGGCTTCGGAAAGAGATACGGGGTAGCCGTGTCCCAGACGGCACTGTTCCAGTATCAGGCTGTGGCTCAGGTTTAACAGCTCTGCGCAGTGTACTGTCCAGGCGGGCAGTTCCACTCTGGCTATTTCCTCACTGGTTTTCAGGTAGTAAAAATATACATGGTGTTCTCCGTAATATTTTTCCAGTATGGAAGATGAGCTGGCAAACAGGGCGGAACGTTCACCCGGTTTCAGTATACGGTCAAAAAGCATGCTGTCTGTGATGCCTGAGAGTATGTCACAAGGGCGTTTGCCGTTGGCAAGCTGGTCACATTTGCTTATGCAGTTTGCCGGTTCGTACGGGCAGTAAAGCAGGCGGAGGGTATTAACCACATCTGTGCTTCTGGGGTAACTGATATAGCTGGCCAGAGCCACTTGTCTGTCTTTTGTATTCAGGTTTTTTATTTGCTCCAGATATTTCAGATAGCCATCCACCAGCAGGTTTTCAACCACGTATTCGGGAAACTCTTTGGATAAGAGTGACCAGAGTATCAAAGTGCCGTCTCCAAGCGCCAGAGTGGGGAGGCCGGGTGCGGCGGCATCTGCCATTTCCGAAAGGTGCCGAGTTTCCTCTACGCTTCTTTTTATGCCCAGCAGAGTCCCTTCCACTGCTAGTTCTTTGCTTCCGCAGGAGATTACCATATCTTCGGGGCGGGCATACAGGACAGGCAGGCTTTCCAGGCTGGCAGACGGGGCTTTGCCGTATTCCAGTTGTACCCGGCCTATATTTATAAGGTAACAGCGGCTGAGCTGGTGGCGGTCTACGTCTATTTGTGAGCCGTCGGTAGCCAGTATGCGGTAACTTTGGGGCAAGACAGGCGGCTGGTGAACGGCATTGGGTATTTCTGCAGGCCTTGCTAAGAGAAAGGTGGTCTTGCTGCGTTCTACTTTGTCCAGCAGGCGCTGGTATTCAGCCGGAGTCCGCGCCATGCCGTCCAGACAGGCTTGAAGGTGTTTTTGATGTTCCAGATCACGGCCTTTCAGCTCTGAGACCATGTCCTGTATTTGAAGGGCGGTTTTGTCCAGGTTTAAAGACAATACCGTTATCTCCTTGTTTCTGCATTTGTTTCAGTATAAATCAAGATATGTATTCCCACAAGCAAGAAATGGCATTGATACGGGACACGTTTTGGTTTTTGCCCGTGCTGATAGAAGTGTTATAATGACTTTCATGTTAACCACGCTGCTTAGTGTTACGGTTATATCCTTTTCAGGTGTTCTTATGCCCGGTCCCATGTTTGCGTTGACTCTTTCCCGTAGCTATCATACCCCTTGGGCAGGTGCTCAGATTGTGCTTGGGCATATACTGGTGGAACTGCCTATTATTCTCCTTATCTATTTCGGGTTTGCCGGTTTTTTTGAGCTTATCTGGGTGCAGATACTGCTCAGTCTGGCCGGTGGAGTTATGATTGTTTACATGGGCTTGGGTATGATAAAAGCCCGGCGTGAAGCCAGCCAGGATAAGGCCTCCTTTAAACACAATACGGTAGTGTCCGGAGCGGCTATGAGCGCCTTAAATCCTTTTTTTCTGGTCTGGTGGGCAACTGTAGGGGCGATGCTGGTTATGAAAGTGTCAGACTACGGTCTGGCGGGGTTGGGAGCTTTGGCTGCCACTCATTGGCTGGTGGATTTGGCCTGGCTTTGTCTTATTTCATTTATTGTTTACCGCACCCATCGTCTGTGGGGGAGCAGGGTGAGGGAGTTAGTTTTTATAGGCTGCGGTTTGTTGCTGGTGGTTTTCGGAGTGTATTTTATCATCTCCGGGCTGAAACTGTGGCTTGCTTAATATTTTAAACCAGGAAAGGTTCGCTTATGGCTGTGGGGCTGGTTTATAACCATATATATTTAAATCATGATACAGGTACCCATGTGGAAAATCCTGACCGTTTATTGGCGATTATGGAATATCTGGAGACGCATGGCCTAAAAGACCGTTTGGTGCATATTGAGCCAAAGCGGGTGGGTATGCGTGAACTGGAGAGTTTTCATAAACGCAGTTATATAAGCCGGGTTGAGGAAGTGGGTTTCAGCGGAGGCGGCTGGCTGGATCAGGATACGGTTATTTCGTTGGATAGTTACGAAGCCGCTCTGTATGCCGTGGGCGGGGTGATTGAGGGAGTGGATAAGGTACTTTCAAGAGAACTTGATAGCGCCTTTGTGCTGTGCCGCCCGCCGGGTCACCATGCCTTGCCTGAGGCTTCCATGGGTTTCTGCGTTTTTAACAATGTGGCTTTAGGAGCCTTGCATGCCCTGAACAAGCATAAACTTAAGCGGGTAGCGGTGGTGGATTTTGATGTTCACCATGGCAATGGCATCCAGCATGTCTGTCTGAATGACCCCCGTCTAATTTATCTTTCTCTCCATCAGATTCATCATTTTCCTTTTACGGGAGACAGCCGGGAAAATGGTCCGTTTCAAAATATTTTAAATATCCCCTTGCCTGCGGGCTGCGGAGATAGCCATTATCAAAAGGCATTTGACGAGGTGATTGGTCCGTACCTTCGGAAATTTGCACCCGAACTGATACTGGTATGCGCCGGATATGATGCCCATTTTGCCGATGATATGGGCGAGATGTGTCTTTCCCAGCAGGGCTTTGCCGGTATAACCCGTGCCATAAAGCACGCGGCGGAGGAAGTTTGCGGGGGGAAACTGGTATTCAGTTTGGAGGGGGGTTACCACTACCTTGGTCTGGCCGAAGGAGTGGGGGCTACTCTGGCGGTTTTGTTAAATGAAGCATTGCCTCCCCCAAATACCAAAGCCCCCGAAGGGGCTGTGGGTAATCCTGATATTGACCTGATGATTAATGATTTACGGCATATTAACGGTATCAGGTAGCTCTGAATGGCGTTTTTTGCAGCTCATCTGGCACTCAGGGCAGTTTTCCTCGGTACAGGGTTCTACGTGGATAGTTACATAGTCTACCTTTAGTTTATCCTTAAGGTCCTGTTCCAGATGGTCACATATAGCATGAGATTTTTCCACCGAAAGTGTTTTAGGCATAACCAGATGCAGGTCTACATAACGGTAACTGCCGGCTTTGCGGGTGCGCAAGTTGTGAAATTCCACCAACTTTGACGTATGTTCGTTTATCAGGCTGGTAATAGCCTCTACCTCTTCTTTGGGCAGACGGGCATCTACCAGCGCCCCGAAAGATTTGTTGAGTATGTCCCAAGCGGCTTTGATGATGAGCAGTGCAACCAGCAAGGCTACAATGGGGTCAAGTATTACCCAGCCGGTTATTTTTACCAGAACAAGACCTACCAGCACTCCGGCTGAAGTGATTACATCAGTGGTAAGGTGTGAGGCATCTGCCTCCAGAGCAACTGAATCAGTCTCGTGGGCTATCTTTTTAAGATAACGCGAGACCAGAGTGTTGGCAACCACGGATATACCCATGATTACCACACCCCATTCCAGCATTTCCGGGGCAGAGCCTCCTATAAGTCTATTTACTGCTTCGTAGATTATCCATATAGCCGCTACGAATATAAGTACAGCTTCTACTGTACCGCTTACATTTTCCCACTTGCCATGCCCGTAAGGATGGTCAATATCTGCCGGTTTGTCAGAGGCTTTGACGCCGAAAAAGGCGATAACTGCGGCTATCAGATCCAAGGTACTGTGGATAGCCTCTGCCAGAATACTGACGCTACCGGTAACAAAACCAACTACCGTTTTCATAGCTATAAGAGTTGAGTTTGAAGCTATGGAGAATGATGCAGCTCTGGTTTTTCTGGTAGCCATTGTTTATCCTTGTATTATTTTATTAAGTTTTTTTAAAGGGTTTAAGCAGTTTGCCCCAGTCACCATTTTCCCAGGTAACCAGCAGGGAAGGGGCAACAAAAAGTGAGTCATAAGTACCGGCAATAAGACCGATAAGCATAACTATACTTAGGTTCTGGATAGACGCCCCAAGGAAGAGCATAAGGGCTACTACAGTAATGATAACCGTAAAGCTGGAGTTAATGGAACGGACTATGGTTTCCATAATACTCTGGTTCACCACTACCTCAAAGCTGGGGTGAATGCCTTTAAGCTGGTTTTCCCGTATGCGGTCAAAGACCACTACGGTGTTGTTGATACTGTAGCCGATAACGGCCATGATACCGATAATGAACATAAGGTTTATTTCCCAGCCGAAGATACCCGCCAGCAGGGCGAATATGCCCAGTACCACCAGGGCGTCATGGAAAAGGGCTATGACTGCGCAGGTGCCGTAATGGAAAGGTTTGGGCATGCGGCGGAAGGCCCAGGTAACATACAGAAGAATGCCCACCAGAGCCGCCCCAATAGCTATCAGCGCCATTTGGGTGGTCTGCCTGGCAATCATCGGGTCTACATTTTCAAACCCGCGTTCGGTCAGGTTGCCGAATGTTTCTTCCAGAGAAGTTTCCAGAGAGATTTTCTGGCTAACATCAAGCTGGCTGGTGCGGATAAGATAATCTCCGTCACCGGTTACTTGAACAATAGCTTCGTTTTGCCCCAGACTTCTCAGTTCCTGAGTGAGTTCATCAATGCTGACTGTTTGGTCAAACTTGACGGTCAGCATTGAGCCGCTGGAAAATTCGATGCCGGGTTTCAGCCCGAATATCAGCAGTGAGGCCAGTCCGGCCAGTATTATCAGGGCGGATATAAATATAAACAGGGGTCTGTGTTGTATTATCTTATTCATTTTTGCCTCTTGTCTGGGTGGTGAATAGGGCTAGCTTTTTGCCTGTTTTTGTGCCTACAAAAAGCCTGAGCAGAGTGCGGGTAACAAAAATGGCGGTGAACATGCTGACGGCTACGCCCAAAAACAATGTTACGGCAAAGCCCTTAACCGGTGCACCGGCCGCAATAGTGCCACCCACCCAGAACAGAATGCCGCAGGCTATAAAAGTGGTAACGTTTGAGTCCCAGATGGCAGACCATGCACGTGAAAACCCGGCTTCGACTGCTGCTCCCAGAGTTTTGCCTGAAAGAAGTTCCTCTTTCAAACGGGCAAATATAAGGATATTGGCGTCTACCGCCATACCCGCCGATACAATAAAACCGCCTATACCCGCCAGTGTAAGGGTAACAGGCACCAGCTTGAACAGAGCCATTACGATGACCCCGTAGAACACTAAAGCTATGCTGGCCAGCAGGCCGGGAAGGCGGTAAAAAGCTATCATAAATATCATAACCAGAATTATGCCTACCAGACCGGCTTTTACGGCCAGATCTACAAAATTTTGACCCAGAGTGGGTGAAACGGTTTGCTCGTATATAGACTCCAGAGGTACCGGTAGGCGGCCGGCATTCAGCTGGTTGGAAAGCATATCTGCTTCGTTGTAGCTGAGGCCTTCTATAACGCCGCTGGTTTCAATAACATTATTTATGACGGGGGCGATGGGTACTCCGTCATCACCGGAAAGAGCTTCGTCACCTTCAAAAATACCCAGCTGCTGGTTTAAAAGGCGGGTGGTTATTTCCTTGGATAATTTAGCACCGGTGGCGTCCCATTCAAACACCAGCAGGATATTTCCGTACTGGTCACGGTTGACATAAGTGCTGTCTTTAAAATAGGCACTGGTCAGGGCATATTCAACCCCGTCAATAGTAGCGGTGACCGGTTTCCATTTGCCCAGACTGTTTTCCCATTTATAGTCTTCTCCGTCAGCCGCCAGTTCGCCAAACTCCAGCAGGGCGGTACGGCCGATACGGGCTTTTTGTTCGTCTGTAATATCCAGACCCGGCAGTTCGACTACTATTCGGTCATCTCCCTGACGCTGGATTAACGCTTCGGTTACACCCAGTGGGTTGATGCGGTTGGATATAACCTCAACCACGCCGTCCATTACTCCGTCAATATCACTTTCGTCTACGTTGGACAAGTCAGCCTGGTATACCATGTGCAGGCCTCCTTTTAAGTCCAGACCAAACAGGATTCCCTTGCCCAGAAGTGTGCCTTTGTCCGTCGGCAGCACTATCGTGAAAGCAAGGATCATGGCGGCCAGTATGGCCAAAAACACGAGCCCGTTTTTCCTTCGCATAATTCTCCCCAAGCTAATTTAGATTATTTTCTGGCTTGCCCCCAAGCCTTTGGCTGATAAATTTAAAGGCCTCCCGGCGGGTTTTTATTTCACCGGCCGCCTGGGCCTCGGCAATTTCACCAAGCAGGATTTTTATTCGGGGACCCGGCCTGAGGGCAAAGCGCTCTATCAGGTCGGTACCGGTTATTAAACGTTTTGGAGTCAGTCTGGTTAGCTGTCTTTTCTGCTCTGATAAAATGTGCGCTACTATATTAACATGTTCTTGCCAATTTGCCACCATCAAATTTGGCCCATCTGTTGCCAAATGGTCTGCCAGACTTAGGTAAAGGGTGGCAGTGGCGGCTTCCGAAAGGTCACGGAAATAGCGGTAAATAGCTTTTGAAGACGGCAACTGGCCGTCAGGATTCATCTGTACCGGACGCAGATGGTAGCAGACCATTTTCTCTACCAGTGAGATTTCTTTTTTTGAAAAACGCAGACGGGTGAGTATTTCAGATGTAATTCGGCTACCTTCCAGCGGGTGACCGGTAAAACGTACCCGTCCGTCAGGGTCTGTGCTGCGGGTTTGGGGTTTGGCAATATCATGCAGCAGGGCGGCCAGTTTGGCCAGAGTGCGGATACGGGAAGTACCGCTTATTTGCTGGATGAAATATTTTTCAAAATTACTGTCACGGTAAATTTCACTGGTTATTTCAGGTTTTTGGTATGGCCAGACAGATTTGCCCAGTATGGCGTCCAATGCATAAATGGTTTTTATAGAGTGTTCAAGCACATCCCATGTGTGTTCGTAGGGCTGTGGGTGCCGGTAGCAGGGATCAAGCTCCGTGAATATGCTTAGTAAAAGCCCCAGTTCGAGGCACTTTTCCCAGATGCCTGTCTGGCTGGTTTCAAGGAGTTTCAGGAGTTCTTCCCGAATTCTTTCGCCGGCAACAGTTGATATCAGGCCGGCGTGGGTTGTAATAAGACTTTGAGTTTGTTCGTCCAGCTCAAAGCCGAGTTCGGCTGACAAACGTATAGCCCGTATCAACCGGATGGGGTCAGCTCTAAAAACTTCGGATGAGGTTACCCGTATGACCCTGTTTTTAATATCCCTAAGCCCCTGCATGGGGTCAACAATAGCGTGTATTTGCAGATTGCCGTGATTTAGGGCAGACAAGGGTGCGGCCATGGCGTTAAGGTTGAAATCACGCCGGGCAAGGTTTGCCGAAATATCTGGCGTGCCGGAAATATCCAGCTGAAAACCGGGCAGCATGACTCTGGTTACGTCATTATCTGCATCAAGTACTATCTGAGTGGCTTTGAAATGACGGGATATCTTGGAGGCAGCAGAAAAGCCGTTACCTATTACGCACAGGTCAATATCTGCAGTCGGTTTTTTAAGCACAAGGTTACGCAAAAACCCGCCCACCAAATAGGTTTCAGTGCCTTCCGCTGAAAGCAAACGGTGGAGGTCTTCAAGCAAGGCAGAGGTTTTTTTATCTGTATGGAGCAGCTGGTTTTTATTCGTCACGGTTTTCACCCAAAAATCCACTAAACTATACTCCGAACGTATCTTCAATATCAAGAAAATTACGTTTGATTAGCTTTGGGTGGCAGCCGCTGAAAAACACACCCCGGTACCTGCCGCAGATGCGGCGGCATTTTTGAAAAGCCTGAAGTACTTATTTTGCTAGGTCATAGACTTGGAGATACTTTTCAGCATAGCTAGAATGGCAATGACCGCTCTCTGCAGTTCAATAGGCTCTTGTGCCAGCACTTTGGCTACATAAGGGTCAAGCTGTCTGGGGATAGAAGTATATTCCGCTTCCATCTCCGAGATACTGTCCTTCTGGGGAGTAAGATATCCGGCCAGAGTGAATAACTCATCTTCTTCAAAACCCAAAGGATGAGCAATTCGTTTGAGTATTCTGGCAGACGGAAAACGCTCGCCGCGCTCAATGCGCCCCAGATGCGAGGGTGAGACGCTGGTCTTGGCGGCCAGCTCTTGCAGGGTAAGCGGTATTTTTACCCTTTGTTGACGGATTATCTCTCCAAGGTCTGCCCAGCCATTTGATGATGTGGCTTTACTCATGATCTTCCTGCCTTAGATATAATTCGGGTAAGGACTGAATATGATAAGGGTATAATAATATTATACGATAACAGCAAAGCATATGCCAGATGTCAATGTCTGAGCTTTTTACAATGTATACCACTGAACAACAGGTGTCAAAATTAGTATTTTTTGTATACTCATATTTTACAAATGGTATATAGGTAATATTGCCATTTTGGTCCAGCACAGGACAAAAGGCACTTTTTTAAAACGAAAATTTGAGTATTAAAAGGATCTAGCATAAGCCGTATGGATCAATATCAATACTCCAGCCTTGCCCCAGGTTGATATCCCGGAGGAAATTGGCCGGGTTTGGTGAGCGCAGGATTATCTGGTATCGGTAACGTCCCCGCAGGCGCTGGATAAAGGCGGGAGCCGGCCCCAGAATCTCCAGCGTGCCTGAACCGGCCGAATCAGCCTTTTCCCGAAGCGTTTGTGCCAAAAGTATAGCCTGCTGCTGACAAAAGTCATGGTTCAAATGACTGAAAACCAGACAAGCCAATTTCTGGAAGGGGGGATTATTCAGTTCTCTGCGGTAGTCTATTTCTTTGGCATAAAAACCCGGATAATCATGGCAAACGGCTGACTGGATAGCGTAATTTTCAGGTGTGTAGGTCTGGATAACTACTTTGCCGCCTGCCAGACCCCGTCCGGCCCGTCCGGCTACCTGTGCCAGCAGCTGAAAAGTGCGTTCGCCTGCCCGGAAATCCGGCAGGTTCAGGCTGATATCCGCGTTTATTACCCCCACCAGAGTTACTCCGGGCAGGTCAAGCCCCTTGGCTACCATCTGGGTGCCGATGAGTATGTCTGCCTGATGGCGGCTGAATTTGTCCATTATCTGCTGGTGGGAGTCTTTGCCTTTGGTAACATCACTATCCCAACGAAGCAGTTTTGCCTGAGGAAAAGCCAGCCCGGTTTCTTCCTCCAGTTTTTGGGTTCCCATGCCAAGATATTTAATCCGGCGGCTTTTGCAGTTCGGGCAGGTGAGGGGATTGGGATAATGCCTGCCGCACTGATGGCAGACCAGATTTTCCTGGTCAGGGTGGTAAGTAAGCGGTGTATCACAGCTTTTGCACATGGCTACATAGCCGCAGTCACGGCACTGGATAAAACTGGCACCGCCCCGCCGGTTTATGAAAAGGATGGCCTGCTCATGTTTTGCCAGTACTTTTTCAATCGAAGCATGCAGGTTGCGGGAGAAAATACTCCGGTTGCCTTCGGAAAGTTCGGTGCGCATATCTACCAGCTCGGTTTTGGGCAGGGAAGCACCTCTGTAGGGGGTCAGGCGTTCGGGCAGTTCCAGCAACTGGTAAAGGCCGTTTTGGGCTTTAAAATAGCTGTCAATATCCGGGGTGGCACTGCCCAGCACCAGAACTGCACCATATTCTTCAGTCATTTTTAGGGCGACTGTGCGGGTGTGATAACGGGGTTGAGGGTTCTGCTGTTTATATGTCCATTCGTGCTCTTCGTCTATGATGATGATACCCGGTTTATCCAGCGGGGCAAAAAGGGCACTTCTGGGTCCGATTACTATATCGGCCTGACCGTTTTTTATCCTTTGCCATTCGTCAAACTGTTCACCGGGACTGAGGCGGCTGTGAAGTACGGCCACCCTGCCGGGGAAACGCCCGGCAAAACGGGCAATAGTCTGGGGGGTAAGGGATATCTCAGGTACCAGTACAATGGCTTTTTTGCCCAGACGCAGAGCTTCAGCCAGCGCCTGCAGGTATATTTCGGTTTTGCCGCTGCCGGTTATTCCGTGCAGTAAAAAGGTACGGGGATTCTGGTCATCTTCGGGCGGAGTATTCAGGGAACGGTTGATAGACTCCAGACACTTTTCCTGAGGAGGGCTTAGTTTAAGGTGGGGCAGGGTTTCTATGTGGCTGTAATCTATCGGCTGGCGGAATACCTGATGCTCCTCAGTTAGTATTAGCTCTTTCTTCTCCAGAGCTTTCAAGATTGCAGCATTATTTTTAACCAGCAAATTCAGACGGCTTTTGGAAATGCCTTGCGGGTTTTCCCGGAGGCACTCAAAAACCTCGGTCTGGCGGGGAGATAACTTTGGCAGAGTCTGGTCTTTAATAAATGCCAGTGCCTGCTCACTTAGGCCGAAATGTTTTTCAAATTTGGTTTGTGTCCGTACCGGGCTTATCTGATAGGTTCGGTTGATAAGCCCCTGATTTATCAGCTTTAGTATGGCGGTTTGGGTGGTTTTTTTGCCGAATATATTTTCCAGTTCAGTTTGAGGGGTAATATCTCTGGTCTGCAACCAGTCAAATATTTTTTGTAAACTTGGGCTGAGGGTTGCAGGCGGTTTTTCGCTTTTATTCAATGGTGAGGGCTCAAGGCTGATATAGGCTACGCTGCGGCGTTCAAAAGACGGAGGCAGCATGGGGGAAAGGGCTTCGTAGATGCTGCATAAATAGGTTTGGCTTATCCATGCGGCTAGGTTAAGCTGATGAAAAGAAAGAAGCGGCGTATCAGAGATAACGCCGCAGATTTCACGTGTTTGCCCAAATGCCGGCTGGTCAGATACCTCAAGGACTATGCCCTGAACTATTTTGGGCCCGAAAGGAGCCCAGACCGCCTGGCCGGGTTTGATTTCTAACCCCAAAGGTATGGAGTAGGAAAAACTGCCCGGTCTAAGTACCGGAGTGTTTACGGCCAGTTCGGCAAAAGCCAATCTATACCCCCTAAGAAAGCTTAAGAGGGTGTCTGTTTAACTTCTTTAATGCGGGCTGCTTTTCCGGAAAGCTTGCGCAGGTAGAACAGGCGGGCACGGCGTACTCGGCCCTTCTTCATAATCTCAACCTTGGTAACATTGGGTGAGAGGAAGGGGAAGGTGCGTTCAACGCCCACACCGTAGCTTATACGGCGAACGGTGAAATTGCCGCCGTCAGCGGCCTGTTTGACCTTCAGGACTACACCCTGGAACATCTGAATGCGTTCTTTGTCGCCTTCTTTAATGCGGGCGTGTACTTTTATAGTATCACCGGGGCCAAAATTTGGTAAAACTTTTTCGGCCTTGGTATTTTCTACAGCAACTGTTTCTTCTTCACTGGTTTCAGGGGCTTCCTGATTATTCATAGTCTCTTCCATGGTGGTAAAAACTCCTTTAAATATCAACGGAATATTAAAACACAAACCCAATTCATAATCAAGTGCGCGGGTTTGGCAGGGGCATAGCGGGGTGTTTGCATACCTTATATATAATAGCAGATTTTAACCCTGAGCGTTTTCTTCGGCCAGAATCTCGTCTACCAGTTTTCGGTCGGTTTTAGAGAGTGGTATTTTTTCAAACATATCCGGGCGTCGTTTCAGGGTACGCCTGAGAGATTCTTTCCGCCGCCAGCGGTTTATCTGGGCATGATTTCCGGAAAGAAGCACGTCCGGTATGCCCCAGCCCCTGAATACAGGGGGGCGGGTATAGTGGGGGTGTTCCAGCAGGCCGTTTGAGTGGGAATCATCCTGTGAGGATTCGCCTGAACCAAGCACGCCGGGTATCAGGCGGGAAACAGCATCTATAACTACCATGGCAGCCAGTTCGCCGCCGGTCAGTACAAAATCACCGATGCTTATTTCATCTGTGGCCAGATGTTCACGCACCCGTTCGTCAAAGCCTTCGTAATGGCCGCAAATTATAATCAGCCGTTCGTGCTTCGCCAGTTCACGGGCTACTTCCTGATTGAAGGAGCGTCCCTGAGGGGAGAGCAGGATAATCGGGGCAGGGGTGGGGTCTTCCCTGAGGACGTCTTCTACCGCCTCAAACAGCGGTTCAGGCTTAAGAAGCATGCCGGCACCGCCTCCGTAAGGGGAGTCATCTACCGCATGATGCTTGTCATGGGCAAAATCCCTGAAGTTATGTATTTCTAACCTTACCAGATTATTGTCTGTTGCCCGCTTGAAAATGCTTTCTTCAAAAGGGGACTGAAACATCTCAGGGAAAAGGGTTAATACATCTATTTTCAAGCTTTTCTCTCCTATTTTTACCCCTTGACGTTGTTCTATTTTAGCATACCCTTTTGGCCAGACTCAAAAGCTCAATAGATATATAAAAATATATTTTCAAAGGCTTGACAAAGGGGGTGTTCGCTTATAGAATGGGAAAAAGTGGGGTAATGTGGTAAGTCGGGGAGAGAGTACCTAAGAAGATGTTTTTCGGAGAATTTGAGTACAAGCTGGACGAAAAAGGGCGTTTCCCTTTGCCGCCTGCCATCAGGCCCAGCCTGAAGGACGGTTTGATACTTGCCCCCGGCACCGGTGAGAAATGCATTTATGCTTACCCCCTGTGCGAATGGAAAAAACTGGCTGAAAGCTTGAAGAGTACTACGGTTGCTCCCAGCAAGATGCGCCGCCTGAACAGGGCTCTATTCGCTTTGGCTTTTGATGTTAATCTGGATGCTCAGGGTCGTTTGACCCTGCCTGCACCTTTAAAAACCTATGCTGGGGTTAATATAGAGGTTATTGTGGCAGGTGTCAACAATTATTTGGAGATATGGGACAAGGAGACTTGGGAGTCTGAAAAGAAGGCCAGCCAAGAGCAGGCCTGGCAAATAATAGAAACGCTTGAGGAGCATTAGACAAAAGTGATTGAATATCCTCATATACCGGTTATGCTGGAAGAGTCCATACAGGGGCTGGGGGTTATACCCGGAGGCCGTTATGTGGACTGTACTTTGGGGGCAGGTGGCCATTCGGAGGCTATTTTAGAGCACAGTTACCCCGGCGGGCAGCTTTTGTCTATAGATGCAGACCCCAGTGCCATAACTCTGGCGGCCGAACGGCTGAAGAGTTTCGGCAGTTCGGTTTTACTGGTTAATGACAATTTTGCGAATTTGAAAGATATATGCCAGCGGTATGAATATATGCCGGTACATGGTATTTTGTTTGATTTGGGTCTTTCCTCCATGCAGTTGGACAGGCAAGAATCCGGGTTTAGTTTCCAGATTGAAGCTCCTCTGGATATGCGGTTTTCCCCTGAGCAGGAGCTGACGGCGGCAGATATTATTAACGGATACGATGTGACTGAACTTTCCGATCTTATTTGGAAATATGGAGAAGAACCTTTTAGCCGGCGGATTGCCAGAGCTATTGCAGAGAAAAGGCCGTTTAAAACCACCACCGAACTGGCTGCTGCTATAGAGAGGGCGGTAGGCGGGCGTCATGGACGTATTCATCCGGCCACCCGTACTTTTCAGGCTTTGCGGATAGCCGTAAATGAAGAGCTTTCTCACCTGGAAAGTGCTCTTTCGCAGGCTCATAGCCTGCTGGGTCATGGCGGGCGGCTGGTGGTGATAAGTTACCACTCGCTTGAAGACCGTATTGTGAAGCAGTATTTTCAAAAGGAAGCCAAGGGCTGTATATGCCCTGATGATATTCCCCAGTGTGTTTGTGACCACCAGCCTTCGCTGAGAATTATAAACCGCAGGGTGATTACCCCTTCGGATGAAGAAATATCCCGAAACCCGCGCAGCCGAAGCGCCAAGATGCGGGTAGCAGAGCGGATTATAGAACCCGGCGAGGGGCGTTTTTTTTCCAGCCGGGAAGATGAATTAGTTAATCATGTCAGCAGAACTGGCTCTGTTCAGCATGGACAGGCTAAACATAAGGGGGTGGTCCAGAGGGGAGGAAGCTGATGTGCGGAAAGGATTAATTTTCCCGTAAGGGATTTTTGAGATACCCGGTTTTGCAAATGGAGGGAGATATATGAAAAACAGAATCGTTACAGCGATTGATGTCGGCACTACCAAGATCTGTACTATAATTGCCGAAGTAAATCCTGTGGGCGGTGTCAACGTAGTAGGTGTTGGCATTGGCCCTTCGCAGGGTTTACATAAAGGTCTGGTAGTAAACATCAATGACGCCCGGGAATCCATCCGTGAGTCCATCCGTAAGGCGGAACAGGCTTCCGGATACAAGGTTGAATCCGCCTATGTAGGCGTAACCGGCCGCCATGTGACCTCTATGAACAATAAGGGTGTGGTGGCTATTACCAGAAATGACCGTCTGGTAAGAAGTGATGACCTGAAGCGGGTAATGGCTACCGCTCAGAACATCAGCGTTCCTAATGACCGCAAATTGCTCCACGTTATTCCCAGAACCTATGCAGTTGACGGCCAATCCGGGGTAAAAAACCCGGTGGGTATGCATGGTTTCAGGCTGGATGTGGAAACACATATTATTACTGCGGCCGCTACCTCGGTACAGAACCTGGTGAAGTGCATTCGGGGGCTGGGCATTGATATTGATGACCTGGTACTCGAACCTATTGCTTCCAGTGAAGCTGTACTGACTGATGACGAAAAGCAGGTGGGTGTTATTCTGGCCGATATCGGCGGAGGCACCACTGATATCTGCGTCTTCAAAGATGGTAGTATCTGGCACACGGCTATTATCCCGGTGGCTGGTTATCAGCTGACACGTGATGTGGCTATTGGCCTGGGCCTTCCCTTTGACGTTGCCGAGGAAATGAAGAAACGCTACGGCAGCGTCCTGCCCGTATATGAAACCAAAATGGAGTCTCCCAGCCCTATCTGCGAAGATGGCCATGGTGTTTCTTATCAGGACCTGTGTGACATTATCCGCGCCCGGGTGGAGGAAGTTCTGCGCCTTATCATGCTGGAGATACCTAACTCGGACTATGACAGTCTGGTACCGGCTGGCCTGGTACTGACCGGCGGCAGCTCTAATCTGGCGGGTATGGAAACTCTGGGACGGGATATCCTGCGCATACCGGTAAGGGTAGGAAACCCTGACAAGGTTTACGGCATTGTGGATTCACTTCATGATCCGGCTTATGCCACCGGTGTGGGCCTGCTCCTCTGGGGTGCCAAGCATCAGCCTGTTAAAAAATCATGGCTGGATAATATCGGCTTTTTCGGCCGAATGCGTAACTTGCTTAAGGGTTTTGCCGGTCTGTTTGGAACTAACTAAATAAAGTAAAATTTTAGAACGATATAAGGAGATTATAAAATGGCTAAAACAAGTTTCGTTCCCAATCCCGCCAGAATTAAAGTATTCGGCTGTGGCGGCGGCGGTTGCAATGCTGTTACCCGCATGGTCCGTGAAGAAATACAGGGTGTTGAATTTATTGCTATCAACACTGATGCCCAAGCTTTGGCTATCACTGAAGCTCCTATCCGCCTGCAGATAGGCGAAAGAGTTACCCGCGGTTTGGGTGCCGGCGGCGACCATAATATGGGGCAGAAAGCGGCTGAAGAGAGCCGCGATGAAATCCGCGAAATAGTTAACGGGGCTGATATGGTTTTCGTTACCGCAGGTATGGGTGGCGGTACCGGTACCGGTTCTGCTCCCATTGTGGCTGAAGAATCCAAGAAAAGCGGCGCTTTGACTATCGCTGTGGTTACCAAGCCCTTTACTTTTGAAGGTGCTCACCGGGCTTCTACTGCCAAAGAAGGCATTAACCGCCTGCTGGGCAAGGTAGATACCCTGATTATCATCCCCAATGACCGTCTGCTGGATCTGTGTGACCAGAAAACTGGTGTGGATGCCGCTTTCAAGATGGCTGACGATGTACTCCGCCACGGCGTGCAGGCTATTTCCGAGGTTATCACCGTTCCCGGTCTGATTAACCTGGACTTTGCTGATGTGCGTGCCGTTATGCGGGACGCCGGCCCGGCCTGGATGTCTATTGGTTATGGTTCCGGCAAGAACAGGGCTTCAGATGCCGCCAAGAGCGCTCTGGCCAGCCCTCTGCTGGATGTTTCCATCACCGGATCCAAGGGTGTTCTCTTTAACATAGTGGGCGGCCCTGACCTGAGCCTGATGGAAGTTAACGAAGCAGCCGATGTTATTAAACAGGCGGTTGATCCTGATGCCAACATCATCTTTGGTGTGGCTTCGGACGCATCCATGGGTTCAAACGTAAAGATAACCCTGATTGCTACCGGCTTTGTTTCCAAGATGGGTATGGCCGAAGAAGAGGGTGATGATGCCATTACCCGCCAGCTGAAGGGTATCAAGACCGAAGACGAACTGGATGTTCCTTCCTTCTTGCGGAGACCGCTCTTTAATCGGGCCCGTCCGGTTGCCCCTCCGGTGGATACCCGCTCTAATAAGCCTTCTTCCAGGATTTCCTGGTAAGTCTAATATAGTTGTATAACAGGGCTGCGGTGCTTAACCGCAGCCCTGTTTCTTTGTAAAAATAAGACTATTTACGTATTGACTACCACTATCCCTTGTGTTAATCTATCTGCGCAACACAATATACAGTGTTGGAGGGTGAAATGAATTGTCCTTATTGCAGTCACCCGGATTCCAAGGTGATAGACTCCAGAGATGTAGATGACGGGGTACGCCGAAGGCGTGAGTGTGTGGTTTGCGGCCAGAGGTTTACTACCTATGAACGTTTTCAGCCGGCCGGTCTCTTTGTGGTTAAGAAAGACCAGCGGCGTGAAGAGTTTAACAAGGAAAAGTTGCTGAGCGGTCTCAGACGTGCCTGTGAGAAACGCCCTTTGCCAGCCGGGGCGGTGGACAAGGTGGCGGGGGATATAGAGGCCGAACTTTACAATATGGGCAAGGCCGAAATACCCAGTACCCTTTTGGGAGATATGGTTATGGAAAGGCTGAAAATGCTGGATAATATTGCCTATGTGCGCTTTGCCAGCGTCTACCGTGAGTTTACTGATATTACCCAGCTGAAAAAGGTAGTAGACAATTTGGTAAACGGACAGGACGAGGGCATATACAAAGGGCAACTTAGTTTGTTGCCTGAAGACAAGGCTGCCCCCAAGACCAGATACCAAAGGAGATAACATGGTAAATCACGTAAGCGGTAAGAAACCAACTCCGGTTAATCGCAACCGCGTGGCCAGGGCTATGTTTGTAGCTGCGGCCTCAATGGGTATTTCTGATAGAGTCCAGATAGAAACACTTATCAGCCAGCTTATAAAAAGGCTGGAAAAGCCGGTAGGATTGCCTGGCATGGAAGATTTGTTGCCCAGTGATTTAAAAGCCCCTGCGGTACTGGCCACAGATGATGAGATAGATATAATGGTCAAAGAGGTGCTGGACGCAGGTAACAAGGACAAGCAAAATCAAATTGAGACCCAAGCCAAGGAGGAAGAACCGATGCCGGTAAAAGTACAAGTTAAATCTGAAATGAAGGCAGATGCCAGAACTGAGGGGCTGAAGCTTACAGATAATGCCATGTGCGTGCTGGAACGCCGCTATCTGAAAAAAGACAAGCAGGGCAAAACTACCGAAACAGTTGAGGATATGTTTCGCCGGGTTGCCCGCACTATTGCCATGGGGGAGCTTATTTATAACCCCAAGGCAGACGTAAGAAGCCGTGAAGACGAGTTTTTTAACCTGATGACTCGTCTGGAGTTTCTGCCCAATTCGCCCACCCTTATGAATGCCGGACGTGAGCTAGGGCAGCTTTCAGCCTGTTTCGTACTGCCGGTAGATGATTCGATAGAGTCTATTTTTGATGCCGTGAAGCACACCGCCATGATACATAAGAGCGGCGGCGGCACCGGTTTCTCATTCTCCCGCCTGCGTCCAGAACAAGACCGGGTGGGTACTACCGGAGGGGTTGCCAGCGGGCCTGTATCCTTCATGCGTGCCTTTGATGTGGCAACTGATGTTATCAAGCAGGGTGGAACCAGAAGGGGCGCCAATATGGCTATCCTGAGTATTGACCACCCTGATATTATGAAATTTGTCCATGCCAAGGATAAAGCCGGAGTGCTGACTAACTTTAATTTGTCGGTAGCCATTACCGATAAATTTATGCAGGCGGTAAAAGATGGGGTTGATTATGATTTGTTAAACCCCCATAACGGCGAAGTTGTTTCCAGTCTGAATGCTTCCGAAGTGTTTAACAAGATTGTTCATATGGCTTGGAAGACTGGTGATCCGGGTATTGTCTTTATTGACCGCATAAATGCTTACAATCCCACTCCCCAGCTGGGGCGGATTGAAAGCACCAATCCTTGCGGTGAACAGCCTTTGCTGCCTTATGAATCCTGCAACTTGGGGTCAATAAACCTGTCACGTATGGTGACTGTAAGCGGAGGCCAAAATACCGTTGATTATAAAAAACTGAGCCGGGTTATAAAGAGTGCCGTTCGTTTTCTGGATAATGTCATAGACGTAAATAAATTCCCCCTGCCTCAGATTGATGAGATGACCAAGAAGAGCCGCAAGATTGGTCTGGGAGTGATGGGTTTTGCGGATATGCTTTTGGAACTGGGTGTGCCGTACAATTCGGAAAACTCAATAAAGCTGGCAGAGGAGATAATGTGCTTTGTAAATGACGAAGCACACAAATTCTCGTCAGAACTGGCGGTGGAGAGGGGCGTTTTCCCGGCCTATCGCGGGAGTATTTATGAGAAGAGCGGTCGCCCTATGCGGAACGCTTCCTGTACCACCATTGCACCCACCGGTACTTTGTCTATTATTGCGGGATGTTCTTCAGGTATTGAACCCCATTTTGCCTTGTGCTTTACCCGCAATATTCTGGACGGAACTAAGATGATAGAGGTTAACCCTTATTTTGAGAGGGCGGCTAAAGAAGGCGGATATTATTCCGAGGAGCTTATTAAATCTTTGGCGGAAGGGGCGCATCTGGATGAGGTTGATGTGCCGCAGGACGCCAAAGACCTGTTCGTAACCGCCCACCAGATTGTGCCGGAGTGGCATGTGCGCATACAGGCGGCTTTCCAGAAATGCACTGATAACGCCGTTTCCAAAACAGTAAACTTTTCCCGTGACGCAGGGGAATGTGATGTGGCTGAGGTCTACAAAATGGCTCATGCCCGCAATTTGAAGGGTATTACTATCTATCGTGACGGCAGCCGCGAAGACCAGCCTATGTCTACCGGCAAGGCTGAAAATAAAATTGAAACTCCGGCTGTTGCTGTAAACCCGAATTTGATGCCCCGTAAACGTTCCAAAGTAACCCAGGGTATTACCGAAAGGGTTACTACGGGTTGCGGATATATTTACGTTACTGTAAACTCTGACGAGCATGGAATTTGTGAGGTGTTTTCCTCACTGGGCAAGGCCGGAGGTTGTGCTTCCGCCCAACTTGAATCCACCTGCCGGCTTATTTCGCTGGCCTTGCGCTCTGGTATGGAAGTAGCTTCGGTGGTTAAACAGCTTAGAGGTATTCGCTGCCCTTCCATTGCATGGGATGACAGCAAAGCTGTATTAAGCTGTGCTGATGCGATTGCCAGTGTGCTGGAGAAACATGTAAACGGTTACAGTCAGCCAGTGGCGGCTTCAGCCAAAACCGGGAGTGTAAGCGGGCTGGTCAGGAACATAGCAGGGCAATGCCCTGAATGCGGCAGTATTCTGGTTTATCAGGAAGGGTGCTTCATTTGCCCCGGTTGCGGTTATACTAAATGTTAAAAAATATTGGAGGATATAAAATGGAAAACACTAAGGATATGCTGGCTCTGGTACTGGTTGCTGCTGGCTTCATGTATCTCATGATAGTCACTGTGGCTGGCTTGATCGCCTAGCCGTATTCTAATTAGATTAGGTATAAAAACACCTTTCCTGCCTTAAAAACAGGATAGGTGTTTTTTTATCTCAAATAATATATTATAGAATCAAGTCTATACATGAGTGGTGATTGATGACGGATACACTTGAAAGGGTGATGATATTTATAGATGGTAGTAACATGTACCACTATCTCAAATCCCATTTTCAAAGAACTGATATAGATTTTGGTTGTTTTTGCTCCAAGATTGCCGGACACAGGCGTTTAGTCCGTATTTATTATTACAATGCCGAGGTAGGCCGCAAGGAAGAGCCGGAGCGTTTTAATGACCAGAAAAAGTTTTTTACCAGTCTGGAAAAAATACCCTATATGGAGCTTCGGCTGGGAAGGTTGGTATATTCAGGTTGGCCTGCTACACCCCCATATGAAAAAGGGGTAGATGTATTGCTGTCTACCGATATGCTCAGCCATGGATTCAAGAATAATTTTGATACAGCCATACTGGTTGCTGGGGACAGTGATTTTGTGAGTGCCCTTCAGGCAGTCAAGGATAATGGCAAAAACGTGGAGGTAGCCCTTTTCGGCAAGGAAAGTACCTCTGTGGAACTTCGTAAAGTGGCGGACAAGATTATTGCGGTAGACGGGCGTCTGCTGCGTAACTGCTGGAAACAGCAAAGAAACAATTATGGCACGCAAAGACCGCCTCAAGAATCGTAAAGAGCTTTCACGCACACGGGTTTCATATGCCTCTTCCCAGAGGGTAGCCGGTGAAAGCGGAGTTGTTATTAAGGACTGGGGCGGCAGATTGCCTCTGGCGGTTGCATATCCCAATTCTTACTACGTGGGCATGTCAAATCTGGGACTTCATACCCTTTACCGCCTGATAAATAACTATCCGGAATATCTGGCCGAGAGATTTTTCTGGGAAGGCGGCACCGCCAAAGGCCGCCCGACTCTGAGTGTAGAATCACGCCGCCCTCTTACTGATTATGTAGCTCTCTTGTTTACCCTTTCCTACGAACTGGACTTTCTGAATATCCCCTCTATGCTGGCGGATTGCGGCATGCCGCTTTACGCCCGTGAACGGGACGAGGCTTTTCCGCTGGTTATCGGCGGAGGTGCCTGCATAATGTCTAACCCCTCACCGGCAGCTGATTTTTTTGACGTGTTTTGCATAGGTGAGGCAGAGGCTATTTTACCCGAGCTTCTGGCGGTGCTTTCCGAAACGGCAGGCGAATCTAAAGGTTTGATTCTGGAACGTTTGGCTAAAATACCCGGTTTGTATGTGCCGTCTATACCGCCAGAACAGCCGGTTGAAAGGGTATTTCCGTCTGAACTTACTCAGGGGGTGGGAACGGCGGTCTTCAGTACAGCTACCGAACTGGGCGAGATGTATCTGATGGAAGTGGAACGCGGCTGCGGACACCAGTGCCGTTTTTGCTTAGTAGCAGGGGTGTTTTGCCCTCTGCGTTACCACCCTTTGGAACTGCTGTTAAAACAGGCTGAAGAGGGAATGCTGAAACGCAAGAGGATAGGTCTGGTGGGACCGGTGGTTAGTGACCATCCCCAGGTGACTGAACTTGTCTCCCGCTTGAGGAATATGGATTTTGGCTTAAGTGTAAGTTCGCTCAGGATAAAACCGCTGTCTGAAAAAATGCTGGACGAACTGGCGCTTTCAGGTGTTTCCAGTTTGGCTATGGCACCGGAAGCCGGTTCTGAGAGGCTGAGACGGATTATCCGCAAGGGTATAACCGAAGATGACATAATACGGGCAGCCGCTCTGGTGGCTGAAAAGGGTTTCCGCCAGCTTAAATTTTATTTCATGCTGGGGTTGCCGGGTGAGGCTGACGAAGATGTGGAAGAAATGATAGTACTGGCTGAAAAGGCTCAGCAGGCCATGTCTTCCAAGGGGCGTGGGGTAAGGCTTAGCCTGAATATTGCTCCCTTTGTGCCCAAACCTGCCACTCCTTTTCAGTGGCTGGGTATGGAAGATGCTGCCCTCATAAAGCGGCGGCTGGATACAATACGCTTACGTCTGGAAGGGCAGGGGATAGAGGTTCGGGCTGAAAGCCCTGAAATGTCTCAGATTCAGGCGGTGCTTTCCAGAGGTGATTCAAGTCTTTCAAACCTGCTGGCAACAGCGGGAGGTGATTCACTGGCTTGCTGGAAGCGGGCAGCCAAATCACTTGAGATAGACAGCCAGTCTCTGGCTAAAACCCGGTTTGATTTGGCAGATGAACTGCCATGGCACATGCTGGAAAACCCGAAACAGCGGCAAAAACTGGAAACTGAATATAAAACCGCTTTCAAAGAAATATAAAAAGGGAGACTTTTTAAAGGTCTCCCTTCCGGTTTAAGGTAATTAAATTTAGTTATTCAGAAGTGCGGTTACGATGGCATTAACCATCTGTCCGTCGGCTTTGCCTTTTACCAGAGGCATTAACTTGCCCATTACTTTTCCCTTATCCTGAGGGGTGCTGGCACCTGTTTCCGAGATTACTTTTTTAATAATCAGGGTCAGTTCGGCTTCGCCCATCTGTTCCGGCATATAGGACTGGAGGATTTCCATTTCCTGCTGTTCTTTTTCAACCAGCTCAGGTCTGTTTGCCTGCTTATAGGCGTCTATGCTTTCGCGCCTTTGCTTTATCTCCTTGGCTATTACCCCGATGATTTCCTCATCTGTAAAGGTTTTCTGCTTGGCTATTTCAGCATAACTGATGGCTGAAACCAGCATCCGGAGTACAGAACACTTCAGTTTTTCACCTTGTCGCAGAGAAAGTTTGACCTCTTCGCCAAACTTTTCTTTCAAAGTTGGCATTTTAGGTGGCCTTTCTGGCGGCTTTTATTGCCAAACGCCTTTTTGCGGCGTCCTTACGCTTGCGGCGGGTCGGGGGGCGTTCAAAGCGGGTGCGGCGACGTGCTTCGGAAAGAATGCCGTCCTGCTGGACCTTGCGGTTAAAACGTTTGAGCATGCTTTCAAAGCTCTCGTTATTTTCGGGTCTAACGTCTGCCATTTGTATATCACCCCCTTACTTTGAAAAAAATGACCTGGAGAATCATTGTACTTGGATAGGGGGCTTAAGTCAAGATGTTCAAGCTAACTGGCTTTGGAAAATGCCCGGCAAAGAAGAAGCCCTCTCTTTTCAGGGAGAGGGCTTCCAATAATACGTTTAATTCAGGAATTTTTTAGTAATCAGCGTTGCGGCGGCCGAGCCAGAAACCCAAAGCCAGCAACAAAAGACCACCGATACCAATCAGGACATAGGTAGCCCATGCGGGCAGGTCCAGGCTGAAGCCAACTGTGAAACTACCAGCGCCGGTATAAGCACTTGCGTTTCCAGCACCGTCCACAGCCTTGACTCTCCACCAGTAGGGGCTGTCTGAAGAAACACTCTCCAGCTTCTGGGCCTCAGTCATGGTGTAGGTGGAGTCGGTGAGATCTTTTATCTGGTAAAGAATGGTAGCAAAGTTTTCATCAGTGGCAATTTCCAGTACATAAGTAACGCCACTGGGGTCAGTAACATCTTCCCAGTCAAAGACAACGGGCTGTTTAGCCTTAAGTCCCATCTCCGGGGTGAGAGGAGCAGGAGTGGCGGGAGCAGTGCCTTCAACAAAGAAGGTGAAGGTCTTGCTGGTAGTGCCGGAGATAACGGTAATGGTGTGAGGTCCGGCAGTGGTAGTAGGAATTTTAAATATAAGGCTAAAACCGCCATTGCTATCAACTATGGGGCTGGGAGTAATAGTGAGTTGGGCACTGTCAAAGGTAACCAGTACGGTGTCATTGGCCTTAAGGCCTGAACCGGTTAGGGTAATTTCCTGTCCCACGCTACCGGGAGTGGAGGCGTTGTTGGTGGGGGACATGGTGATATTGGTGGTAACTGTAAGGGTGGTGGTAGCTATAACGCTGCCGTCTGTGGCAGATAGTGTGTAAACTCCGGCTTGAACACCGGGTATTACAAAGGTAGTAGTAAAAGTGCCGCTAGTCAGGGCCACAGTAACACTCTGGCCGAAGTAGGTCAGGGTGACTGAACCGGTAGTATTAAAACCGCTGCCCTTTACGGTGATGCTCGTGCCCACCGTGCCGCTGGTGGGGGTTACCGATATTTTCTGGGCTATATCAAAAGTGGCCTGAGCGGATTTATTCCAGGCATCGTTAGCTGTAAGCGTATGGATGCCACGGGTCAGTGCCGGGATTGTGAAAGTGGTGCTGAAGCTGCCGTTTGAACCCACAGATACACCTGCATTAGCAGCAGTGCCCGAATCTACGCTAATCTGGATGATACCTTCATAAAAACCGCTGCCGGTTACAGTTATGCTGTCACCTACCCCGGGGTTATCTGTTGAAAGGGTTATTTTGGGGTTAATAGTGAAATTAACCGGAGCAGTGCCGGGAGTGCCGCTATCATTGGCGGTGATGCTTAGTACCCCTTGTTTGGCCGGGGGTATGGTAATAGTACCGGATACAGTACCGGTACTGGAAGAGTTCAGGTGGGCAAAAGCAGTGGTACTGCCTGACAGGTAAAAATTGACTGTCGTGCTGGGGGCAAAACCGCTGCCGGTTACGGCTACACTGTCACCGACATAA
>NZ_JBAZDW010000015.1:0-27507 GCF_041654235.1 Dehalococcoides sp.
GAAAAAGGCGACGAGAAGACTGCGGTTAAGCTCTGGAATGCCCTGCCTGAATCGGCCAGAGTGGAACTCATGACTAAACTAGAGACTAAAACCAGCACAAAAGATATGAATAAGAGTTACGTTCTATCTGATGTTCAGAAAGTTTGGGCGAAGCGAGGAAAGCAAGGATTAAATTCTTCTGAGCTCCAAAGACTTATTATTAAACAGAGAGGTCGTTGTGCCTTATCTGGTGCACTGATGATATTCGACAAAGCCTGTGGAAACCCAAACACAAACAGGCAGGGATGCCATCCTTTATATGCAGCTGTAGACCACGTCTATCCAGGTAGAGAGAATGGTCATCAGCTTGTTTGTTACGATCTCAACGATCTTAAAGGGCACCTTCCTTACAAGGTTTTCGTTGAACTCCAAAATACCTCTGCTTGGAAAAAACTAATGCAACAGTGGAGGTCACAATCTGAAAATAACCCTATGGACATAACAGCTTTCAAAGCGTTATTGAAAGACTAAACTTTAAAATGTCCATTGTTGGATACTAAAGAATATAGGTTTAGTGTTCTAGAATCGGGGTGGGTTAACCTTGAAAAGTGCTCATGAACAGACCTCAAAGAACGATACTAATTCGAAAATCCTCGGCGTTCGTAATAGGATTACATACAAGGTAGATACAACTCCTGAGAACTGTACGCCGGAGAAAATCCGGCAGAGGCTGGGTATCCTCGTTTACGTTGCTCTCAGGATATTAGCGAGAGAGGGCAAATTACAGAGTGGTCTAACGGTTGATCAAATAGATCAAATCTGGGAGCAACGGAACCCATGGCTACGCTACCGAGACGGTACTTCCGAAAATACCTACGAGCTTAAGGTAGCGGAGCCTGATATTAAAGAAATTCGTATCCGACTTCCTTCGGTTATTTGGAATCAAATAGGAGCGGAAGCACGCAGAATGCATATCAGTCATACCGAGCTCGCTCGAAAATGGATCATCAAAGGGCTGAATAAATCCTGGCGATTATAGATTTTTAAGCCTTATGCTATACTGAAAGCTAATTCAAAGATTTTAGTTCTGTCTACCGTACAGTACCGCCCACCATTATTTGGATGTAAAAAAGCCCTCATGATGTTAGTTTCATGGGGGCTTTTTCTATAAATGGCACTAATTTGGTCACTAGCAGCACTGGTACTTCATTTGGCTCAACCAAGTATTATCCATACGGTGTTACCAGAAGCGGTTCTGTACCCACAGACGAGAAGTTTACCGGTCAGAAGCTGGATGATACTGGGCTATACTACTACAATGCCCGCTATTATGATCCTACGATCGGTAGATTTATAAGCCCGGATACACTGGTACAGAATATTCATAACCCCCAGTGTCTTAATAGGTATAGCTATGTATTAAATAATCCGCTAAAATATATTGATCCGAGCGGCCATAGGATGGTAATACCGGGCAATCCACCACAAAACGGCATCCCTTTCCCGGGACCTGAAGGCCCTGGCGGATCGAGCGGCAATGGTGATTCGGGCGACAGTGGTACAATATTGTTGCCACCTATAGACAATTCGACTGGCGGTTCATCCGCACCTCGACTGAGTACTTATGATGCAGTCGTAGGTACTTTAGAGGTAGTGGGAGGATGGTTTTGCTGTATTGTCGGCGGAGTAATAATTGCAGCAGCTGGCACTATTCCTATTGCTTTGCCTGTAGGAATAGACTTAATAGTAGTTGGTATAGGGTCTATCTCGGATGGGTTAGGTAGATTTGGATTTGATTTTTATATACCTAATCCTTTCGGTGGTCCATAAGGGGGTAGCACTTGGACATTGGTTTTTTCTGTTAGGACTTTTTAGTGCAATATTTCCGGGTTTTTCTTTATTTAAGAGAAAACCTTCTTCACAGTCAGACTCTGATAAGTTAGGATTTTACCTACTGTTTGGAGCAGGTATCTTTGTGATTATTATTTCCGTATTAGATGCCTTTTTGGGCTAACTAGAACAGGGGGTAGTTATGCGCGGATATGTAAAAATAGTCTCTATATTACTGATTACATTGGCTTTAGCAGAGATGTTATTTGTGGCATACCTTCAAATCCAATCACAAGTGCCTGTGATTGATTTAGACATGGAAACCCGGAAAATTATTAGCAGTACCTTTTTACTTGTGTGCATAGTGATTTTCTCGCTTGGTTTTTACATCGCTCCCATTTTAAAGAAAATTGTTACGAAATCTGTAACTGAGAATTTTGTATTTATGGGAAGCATTGCAAGACTAGCCTGTTTTGCCACTCCGTCTTTGACAGCTCCGGTCTTCTATCTTTTAGGAACAAATGTACTCAGCACTATTGTAGTATTCATGTTATCGATTTTGCTGATTATTAAGTATTGGCCTACAGTCGACTATTGGGAGAAAATTTACAGAGAGCTTAAAAAATAATTTATATTATGTATAGGATTTTATATTACTGCGAGTAAGTTTATATTCGGGTCTTTAATATTTGGCACTAAGGCTTATCAAATTTATCTCAAAAAATAAGCTTTTAAAGCTAACATAGATATTACTATGAGCCAAGATGTTAGCTTTAAAACCACCAAAAAGCAGGGCAAGTATCTAATTTAATGAATCCGAAATGGCAGATCGCAGGATGAATATGGGTGTCAGTCAAGCTCTTCGGGGGCTATTCAGCAAAAGACAACCGGTATCCTATACCGGCTTCGTTTTTAATGATACCGCCGGTCTTCAGGTTTTTTTCCATTTTAATACGCAACCTGGATACATAAACCCGTATACTTTCATCTGAACCGGGGTAGGCGTGTCCCCACAGGGTATCTGATATATCCCGGTAGTCCACTATTTGGCCGCCTCTTTGCAGCAGAAGGCTCATAATCATGGTTTCCACTCTGGTCAGTAAAACCCTGTCATTTCGGAACGTAAGTTCGTGTTTGGCACAGTCAATGGTAAGGTCACCGAATTTGATTATGGCCGTATTTGGGCTGATATTTTTGGATAGGGCTTTTTTAACCCTTGCCAGAAATTCAAGGTGGCGGAATGGCTTGATAATATATTCATCAGCCCCTTGTTCCAAGGCTTTTAACACATTTTCTTCTTCTTCGCAGGCGGTTACTACAATAATAGGGGCACCGGTAATCGGGCGTATTTCATCCAGAACCTTCAGGCCGTTCATATCCGGCAGACCCAAATCAAGCATAACCAAATCTGCTTTGTCAGAGTTTATGCTTTCCAGTGCCTCATAGCCGGTACGGCAAATGGTAATTTTGGCGTCATGATAAGACAATTTCAAGATAGAGCTGATGGTTGAGGCGGCAGCATCGTTGTCCTCAACTATTAAAATATTCATTAGCTATCCTGATATTATCGCGTTCGTTCCGGGGTATGGTCTTAACCGGTATAGTGAAGGAGAATTCACTGCCTTTCGGTTCTCTGGGGCTATAAATAATATTGCCGCCGTGTGCTTCAACGTAAAGCTTGGCAATAGGCAAGCCCAACCCCAGACCGCTGAGGTTATTCCCGCCGCTAAGTTTGCCGTATTCTGTAAAAAGGTCAGGAATCAGACAAGCAGGTACGCCTGCGCCGCTGTCGCTTACAGTAAAGCGAAGAGATTCATTGTCTAGCCGGGTGGCAACTGATACGCTATCCTCCGGTTTGGTATACTTCAGGGCGTTGTCTATCAAATTGGTGAGTATTTGCAGCAAACGTTCTTTATCACAGTATATCTCGGAGTTGGCTGTTTCATCACAAAAGACAAGGCTCTTATGCTGTTTCAGGAAGATAGGCATATATCGTAGCTGCAACTCCTCCATGATATCCTCAATGGAATAGCCGGCCATTTTCAGTTTCAGCATGCCTATTTTACCGCGTTCAAGTTCAATCAAATCATGGATACGGCTGTTTAAGGTCTCTGCCCCTTCGCGGATACTGCTGGCCAGATTATAGAGTTCAGTGCCTTTTTCAGATACGTTCACCAAGGCATCACTGGCGGCCAGAAGGGGGGTCAGGGGGGTTCTGATTTCATGTACCAGAGCTTTAAGATGAGCCTGCCTTTTCTTGGTTTCATCCTGCAGGGCCTGCCTCAGCAGGCACTCTTTAGTATAGCTCTCCGCTATAGATTTTTCGGATGTTTTTACCTTGGTGATATCTTCCATCCGTCCGCAGATGTTGGATATAGAGCAATTATCATCGTAAGATACCCAGAGTATCTCTTTTATCCAGGTGGATTCACCGTTTTGGATAATTTCATATTCGGTAGTCAAAGACGAACGGTTAGCAAAACGTTTGCACTTATCCAGATACAATCCCCGCTGTTTAAGCAGGGAATCAAGGCCTTTTACCTGAAAACTGCTGTCAGGCTGGCGGCTTATGATAAGTTGTAACAGCTTTTCGCATATCTGGTTGGGGGTTGCCGGGGCAACATAAGGGCTGAATATTACATTGTCATGTTTGTCCAGAATATACAGATACTCATCTGAATTGTGGAAAGAGAACGGGAAAATCAGCTGATGAGAGGTTTCATCTTCCTCGTCACTGGCAAGCTGTATTTGGGCATAGGCCTGGTCAAGTTTATCTTCTAAAAAGTGGGGCTGCGGGTGCAGTATCTCAACCGAGTAGTCAAGGATAGTGGTGTTTTTAAGGTTGTTTACATAACTGGCGGCTTTTTCTTCCTCGCCGTTCTCCAGTATAAATGTTATCGGGGCAGGGTAGATGCCTGCTTCAACCGGTTGCATAACCTCCAGCGTGGGCATATTGTGCCAGCAGGACATGGTGGTGGGATTACGGAAAATATGCCCCTGTTCTATGCGCTCATGGTAGATGGCGGTGCCTATGGCTGCCTCGTAACAATTATCCAGCTCTACCACTGATAATCTGCCGGCATAATGGTTTTTCAGCTGAGTAATAGATTCGTTGCACATGCCATAGTTCAAAATACAGTAGCCGTTTTCCAGAATTGCCCGCTCAATATAATAGGATAGCATCTCTATTTTTACGCTGTAGAAGCAGGAGTTGGTTATGGGATAAATTCGGGCATCCAGATTCCGGTGCAGAGCCCAGTTTTTAACAAAGTTGCTCATGCTTACGCAGGTAACAACCCCAACTTTGTTATTTTCAGTTTTCATTTAACAAGTCCTCACTAAGTTTGCAGACAATCTGCTTGAATGAGTCAGGGAAAGAACAAAAAGAAAGTTTGTCTTTATTCTGGTTTTGATACATAAAAGGTACTCCACCTGCCAGAACATTCAGGCCGGCGGCTTCGAAACAGGGCTTCAGTTTGGCCAGTTTATCAATATGGTGAAACAATGTCAGGCTGACAACAACTGTGGGGTGAATCTGGCCTGCCATTTTTTTTATAGTCTGTTCATCAAGCCCCAGCACCACCGGTACAAATCCATTCAGTTTCAGATATGCTTCCAGCAGGGTAATGCCCGGAGGTATAAAGGAGATGGGGTTGAAGATGGCTATGGGGGCACAATTGCGGGGCATAGTTTGAGCTTTTCCAGCTTTGTTTTGGATTATACCGATGAGCCTTCTGATCTCATTATGATGGATTGCCCCCCGGATATAGTCATCAAACATCTGGTCAACCAGATCAATCAGCTTCGCAGTCTCCGAAGGAAGGATGCCGCTAATGGCTTTTTCAAGTTCAGCAGATTGGGTTCTGGTAATCATACTGGTTTCTGACAGTAAATTCTGATGTACCATAGTTTTATTTTATATCTATTATAGTGGTAATACAATTCAGCTCCGAACGTTTAGGTGAGGTGTAACAGAACTGATACGGGGTATTACTGATTAGTATCCACTAGTTATTGAGTGTTAGCTACGTGATGTAATACCATACGGTTAGTGCCCACTGCAGGATAAAGGCGATGCGCGCAATTTGCCTTGGAGTCTATCGGTGAAGCTAAATCTCATATGGAAAGGTAACCAAAAAGGGTTAAGACATGGATGAAAAAATAAACCGTCGTGATTTTGTTAAAGGTGCAGGACTTGCATCGGCTGCAACCGTTGCCACCCTCATGGCAACAGCTTCAACTGTATCCGCTGAGGAGCTGGTTAATCCGGGCGGAAAAGCTATGGATGAAATGGGTAATGCTTCTATTAAGCGTGATTTACCGGAGAGTTTTTACAAAAGGATTGAAAACAAAGCTGGTTATATAGGAACTACCAGAGTGGTTGCTCCTACTCAGAGGCTTGATGCCCGCGAACATGGTTTTTCCCAGATAGTCAGGCGCGGTTCTACCGGTGACTGGTCGGGCGAACCCGGAGACTGGGGACCGATACTTTTAGCAGCTGTTCAGGAAAAAAAGAAACATGCAGCCGAGATTTCTCCTTTGGAAGCGGCTGATTATACCTGGAGTAATGCTTTCCAGATTGCCATGGACAGGTGGCATATTACCCTTGAACCGGGCAGGTATCAACAGGCACCCATAGCCGCCACCAAGGTTGAGCTTTCTCCCGAAGAAATGACTGCCAGAATAAAGAAGATTTGCCGCTGGTTTGGCTGTGAGCAGGTAGGTATCTGCGAAGTAACCGAAGATATGAAGCCTTTCTTCTATAGTGTAGGCAGAACCCGAGGTACTTATACTACCGGTCACGCCAACTATGTGGATAACGGCCGTGAAATTCCCTGGCCTTATCCCTACAAATACTGCATTGTGATGGCAGATAAATGTGATACGGATACCCTGAATGCACTTACCGGGCCTCTGGTTGAAGCCAGTGCCAAGATAGCCTGTTCTCAATCAGATTTCGCCCCCCATTATCTGGAGTCCATTATCCGCTCACTTGGTCATGATGCCAAGGCCAATATCTTCAGCGATACTGATATTATGGATACTCCTTTTGCCGTCAAAGCCGGTCTTGGCGAACTGGGACGAAGCGGTTTGGTAATTTCGCCTTGGGGCGCCCAGATGAGAATCATGGAAGTCTTTACCAACCTGCCGCTGGTTCCGGATAAGCCCATAGATTTTGGTCTTCAGGAATTCTGCAAGGTTTGCAAGAAGTGTGCCGACAACTGTCCCGCCAGTGCTATTTCTATGGACGATGAACCCAGTGAAGTTGATACCGTAGTTAAATCTATCCGTTGGTTCCAGGATGGTAAAAAGTGTCTGGCTCAGAGACTGGCTTATGGCTGTTCCAAATGCCAGGGTGTATGCCCGTGGTCCAAACCGGACACTCTAATCCACGAGGTAGGACGCATGGTAGGCCAGAACCCGGCTTTTGCCCCGTTCTTGGTTAAGCTGGACGATTTCTTCTATAACAGATATCCTGAAGGACATGCCACTGGTGAATGGGCTCCCTGGAGATAGATAAAAGAGTCTGAATATCAAGGTATTTTTAAAAAAGGAGTTAGAGATATGACAGGAATTGTCTTTTTGTTTGGTCTGCTTTTAGGTATATTGGGTACCTGGTTATGGCATACCGCTAAAGAACGGAGTATAAAGCTTGCCTGGGTAGATTACCTCCTGATAGCTATATTTGTTTTGATGGCTGGTGGCGGTATTTGGTTTGTTAATACCTTTACCGAAGAATCCGTGGCCAGTGCCGCCCGCAGTTCCGGGCTGATATTCGGCCTGCTGGCTCTGCTGGTGCTGGGTGTAACCTGGCAGCTTATCCGGCGCCGTAATCATAAATCAGGCATTTAACCGTTATTTAGCAACTAATAAAGAAGGGCAGGTGGTTATTATGAACTCCTGCCCTTCTTGGCATTTGGCAGAGGAAATTAGAACTTGTCTCGGGTAGTCTTGCGGGTAGATTTGACATAAAAACCGAGATGTTATATTCTTAATGGACTGCACAAGCAGGGCAACACAGATAAGAAAATATTGTAATTCGGGTTTGGCCCCAGTTTCACATAGGCCTAGCCCGGGCAGGGAAAAATCCCAGGGCTGGGTAGCTTTCAAACCGTCCTTTCAAAAGGACCGGCTCATCTACCCCCAGGTAATTACTTGCACTCCTATCTTCTGCATTCTACCTTTAAAACAGGGCAGGATAATGATGGGATATAAGATTTCCTATCTGGACAACAGTTAAAGAATAGCGGTTGTCTGACTGCTGGCAGAAGAAAAAATATGAGTGCAAAGCACTCAACAGGAGTTGTATGTCTTTCGAATCTTTCAATTTTGATCCGGCTGTTATGGCTGGAGTCAGGGCCTGCGGCTATAAAGAGCCCACCCCCATTCAGGCACAGGCTATTCCCCCCATTATGGCTGGACATGATGTTATCGGTCTGGCTCAGACCGGCACCGGTAAAACCGCTGCTTATGCCTTGCCCATTATTCAAAAAATGCTTTCTACCCCCAGGGGACGGGTGCGTACTCTGGTAATTGCACCCACCAGGGAACTGGCTTGCCAGATTTCTGATAGTTTTCGTTCACTTGGCCAGCGCGCCCGTATACGGGAGTGCTCCATTTACGGCGGAGTGAATATGGACCAGCAAATTCGCCGCTTACGGAGCGGTGTAGACGTAGTAGTGGCTTGCCCCGGCAGGCTTCTGGATCACATATGGCGGGGAACTATTGATGTCTGCGGGGTGGAAACCCTGATAATAGACGAAGCTGACCGCATGTTTGACATGGGTTTCCAGCCGGATATCCAGAGCATTTTGAAGTGTCTGGTTCAGCCGCATCAAACCCTTTTATTTTCGGCAACCATGCCGCCGGAAGTCCGCAAGCTTACTCTGGAAACTCAGACCAATCCGGTAACTGTACAGGTTGGTACCCAGTCTCCGGTAAGCAGTGTCAGCCATAGTGTTTATCCGGTGAAAAGTCACCAGAAAACCCCGTTACTGCTTGAAATATTGAAAACGGTAGAAACCAAGTCAGTTCTGATATTTGCCCGCACCAAATATGGAGCGGAAAATCTGGCTGATGAAATATCCAAGGCCGGGTTTACTACAGCCTCCCTTCAGGGCAATCTTTCCCAAAACCGCCGTCATGCCGTTATGGAAGGGTTCCGCCGCGGGAATTTCAAAATTCTGGTAGCTACCGATATTGCCGCCAGAGGTTTGGATATTGACCATATATCCCATGTAATAAATTACGATATGCCGGATTCCCCGGAAGACTATACTCACCGTATTGGCCGGACAGGACGCTTTGACCGCACAGGACAGGCTTTCAGTCTGGTAACCGGACGTGACGGGGATATGGTAAGAGATATCCAGAGGCTTTTAAGCAGCCCCATTCAGCGTCTGCGGGTTGACGGGTTTGATTATGCTACGACCCGCAATGATGGACAGAACCAGTCACAGCGCAGGGATTTTGCACCCCGCCGGGGTTATTCCCATGGCGGTTATAATCGCCCTGAAATGGCTGTAAATGAAACTTCACAAACGGATACTCCGTCTGAAATGCCGGTAAGCCCCGCAAGGCCTTTTAATCCCGGTTTCCGGCCCAGCCGTCCGGCAAATTCTGCTCCCCGTTTCCACAGGGAGGGGAACTTTGCCCCCCGTATGCAGAGCCACTCTTCTTTTGAGGGTACCTCTGCCCCAGCGGCCAGACCTGCAGCCCGGTATAATGACCGTCCTGCTTTTAGAAAAGAAAACAGTTTTCAAACTACCGAGGCGTCACGGCCTTCTTTTAGGAAGGAAACAGGGTTTACTCCCCGTGAGCATACTCAGGCTGATTTTGAAAATAGCGAACAGCCTTCAGGCAGGCGTCCTGCCCGGTTTAACGGGAAAGCTTCTTTTGCAGACCGCCCGGCACGTTCGGGGAATAAAGTGGGGAAACCGCCCTTCTTTAGGCGTTCAAAACCAGCTGTTTCAGAGAAAAACGAAACTTACTAGAACTAAAAAGGGGAGTGCCGAAAGCACTCCCCTCAGCTATTAGAGGCTATTTGACGGGCAGAATGTTGGGTGTTATATTAGCCTGATTAAACAGGTATTTGGCCGCAGGTTTTCCGTTTTGTTGTATTCTTTTGAGATAAAAGGTAATCGGTTTAAAGGAGTATAGCCTTGTCACTGACTGTGTTATGGGTAATTTTTGCCGTAATGGTACTTTGTATGATGGCACTGGATTTGGGTGTTTTCCACCGTCGTGCCCATGAAGTAAAGACCAAAGAAGCCCTTGTCTGGAGCGGTGTCTGGATTGCATTAGCCCTTATATTTGGCGGGCTTGTGTATTCCAGTTTGGGTAGCGAAACCGGTCTTAATTATTTAAGCGGTTATATTATTGAGTTATCCCTTTCGGTAGATAATCTGTTTGTATTCATTATGATATTTTCTTACTTCTGTATTAAGCGGGAGTATCAGCACAAAGTTCTGTTCTGGGGTATTCTGGGGGCTATTATTATGCGGGCTGTTTTTATTGCGGCCGGCATCACCCTTATAGAAAACCTGAGCTGGGTGTTGTACATATTCGGAGTTTTCCTTATTTATACCGGTATCAAGATGGTTAAAGATCAAAATAAAGAAATACACCCTGATAAAAATCCTCTGGTAAATTTTGTCTGCCGTATTTTGCCTATGACTAACAAACTGCATGGTGACCATTTTTTTATAAAGGAAAATGGCCGGAAATTGGCTACCCCCCTTATTCTGGTGCTGGTTTCCATTGAGGCCATGGATCTGGTTTTTGCGGTAGATTCCATACCGGCGGTTATGGCTATAACTTTAGACCCGTTTATAATCTTCACTTCCAATATCTTTGCGGTCATGGGCCTGAGGGCTATGTATATGGCACTTTCAGGGGTTATCCAGAAGCTGCACTATCTGCATTACGGTTTGGCAGCCATTCTGGCTTTCCTGGGTATTAAAATGCTGATAAGTGATTTTTTCCATATGCCGGTAACGGCTTCTTTAGGTGTGGTGGCTGTTATACTGGCTATATCGATAGCGGCTTCACTGCTTAAGCCTCCCAAGGAGATAAAGCCGGTAGAAATGCCTCACCCGGCGTGTCCTGTAGACGAAGGCGATAAGTAAACAACAGGGGGGCGTAAAGCCCCCTTTCTTTTTGCCCTTGATTTGTAAGCTAAGCGTTTATCCTGCCTGCGGGTATACTTTCCCTTAAATTCTGACCAATTAAAATGGCATAGCTATGCTCTTTTGGTGTATTTAGACATTTGGTATGGGGGTGTGTGGAAAAGGTCTTAAAAAGGGGTTCTAGCCTGGCTGGTAGCCTTCGTTCTGGGCAATGCTGTCCAGATGGATGGAAACAGCGTCTTCTACTTCCGGCAGACACTCGCGCCCCAGCCGTCGTTCGTCAGTGGTCTTAATGTAGGTTTTGCACTTCTCACAGACATCTACCCGCTGGTAGGGGAATATAGCAGAATAGAAGTGGCGGAGTTTTTCGGCATTAGCATTGGAGCAGTAGGCACATTTTATCCGCCGGTAATTCCACTGGGTGTGGCAGAGTGAGCAGAACAGGCGGCGGGCACCATTGTCCTTATCCAGACAGGAATAGCGGGGGCTGGAGCCGCAGAAGGGGCAAGTATTTTTATCCCAGCCAAGCAGGTCTACTTGCGGCTGATAGTATTTGGCCTGAGCTGTTAAAAAGGGAGACACCAGATTGGTCACAAAGAAGAGCAGTGTTTCCGGATTGAAGCTGGTATTTTGGGTGAACTTGGCTAGATATTCCAGATTGTCTGAAAGCATGGCGGTGATGAAACCGGATAATCCGCCGGGGTGGTTCTCTATCAGTTTTAGCAGGGCAGGGGTGGGGAATTTCTCTCCGGCGGTCTGGGTAAAAGCACGCCCCAGTTTGAGCCCTGTCTGGTGGAAAAGTTCGGCGGAAGGTTCAAAGGGGATATCTTTCAGTATATATTCACCGGCAGCCAGCTTGGCTATGGCATCTTCATCTGAAATAAGGGGAGCCGGCTCCTCTTGCGAGGAAGCCGACTCCTGAATGTCAAAGACCTTCTGGTACAGGGCAAGTATGGTTTCCAGTTCCGGCTGAGCGGCCCTGTATCTTTCAATTTCCGAATTGATACGCTCCAGCCGATTTGTATTCATTTAGTCTGCCGGTATAACCGCAGGTGCTTTCTTGACCTGTTCAGGGGTAAGCCCCTTCATGTGGTCAGTATACAGCGGCAGGTACTTGGCACACAGGCGGAATACGTACATAGCCCCGGCAATCAGGCCGAAGGTAAAGACGAATTCCAGTATGTGCGGGAAATAGCTGCCTTCGCGGTTGGGAGCCTGAGAGATAACCAGGGTATTGATACGGTTAAGCACCACACCCATAATCATCAAACCGGTTGACCAGAGAAGGCCGCTGCGTGAACTGCGAATCTTCTTTATAAAGAGCAGTATCATGGGCAGTAACATGCCTATACCTACTTCAGCTACCCAGAGTACGGTATACCAGTCACCATTAAGGCCGGTGGCCAGGTTTCCGGTAATAGCGTAATCAACGCCGCGGGCTGCCAGATAAACCAGCATTATCCAGGCTATAATCAGCCCCAGTTTGGAAAGGATATCCATACGCAGGGTCATCTTCCATGAGCGGGACAGGATAACGGAGAAGTAAGTGAGCACTGATAAACCCAGAGCCATGGCAGACACCAGGAACAGGTGACCCATCAACGGGCCGTGCCAGAGGGGCTGCTGAGCCGGGTTAATCAGGAAAAGGGCACCCAGTGAAGACTGGTGGAGGAAGGAGAGCATAATGCCGAAGATAACCAGCGGGATGATAAAGGCATGCTGCAGGTTACCCAGCTTCTTCCAGCCAATACGTTCAAAGATATTGTTAGAGAACTCAAGATAGAGTACGGTCAGGTACATCATAACGCACCAGCCTACTTCGAACATGATGGACTCGTGATTCCACATCCAGATAGGATGAACAATCCGTATAGAGCGGGCGAGGTCAATCATGATACCGATAGCGCCGATGGTGTAGCACAATGCACCAATGAGAATGGCCGGCCTTACCAGGGGACGGAATTTCTCATAACCGAATATGTATACGATTGCGGCCATGGTGAAACCACCAGCAGCCGAGGCGATATATGCGCCTACGTCAAAGGCAACCCAAAGACCCCAGGGCCAGTTATCTGAAAGGTTGGTAATGGGACCCAGACCGTAAGCCAGTTTCAGGGCGGCTACGGTTAAGGCACCCAGACCAAGGATAATCTGGAGTAGTCCCCATTTGCCGAATAAAGGCACATTGGGGTTGCCGGTCTGTTCGAGCTTGTTTACCCAGCCCTTGATGGCACTGAACATGCTCTAAAGCCCTCCCTTCCTGGAAGGAGAATTCCCTTCCGTATATGCAAGTTCGCCGTTTAATTTAGCATTTAGATACTTCATGACTTAGTCCTCAAGTACCTTATAGCGTCCGGTGATGGTGGGTACGGTACCGTCGGCTGCTTTTTCAACCTTGACCAAGAACGCCTTGAACTCAGGAGTGGAGGAATTTGAGTCTGCGGTGTTCGGGGCAAGTACGTTGGCACTGTCACCCTGTGCAATTCCCATAAAGCCCCAGTGATTGGGTATGGCTACCTGGTGAACAGTTTTGCCGCCAATGCTGAAGGGTTTAAGCCGTTTGGTAACGGCTGCAGCCACTGATACGCTGCCTCTGGCCGAAGTGAGTTTTACAATATCACCGGCCTTGATACCCTTTTCGCTGGCCAGCTGTTCGGAGATTTCCACATAAGCAGCCGGGGCAAGTTCTACCAGGAAAGGCATATTGCGGGTTAACTGACCGCCCAAACTATGCTCAACGGTGCGTATAGTGGTACAGATAACCGGATATTCACCGGCACTGCCCTGGGTATCGCCCTCGAAGACCATAGCGGTCGGGTTATTCTGGGTGCCGGACAGAGCATTGTCCACCGGGCTTTCCCAAGGTTCGTAATGTTCAGGCATGGGGCCGTCAGCCATGGCGGCAAAGAGCTGTGCGGTATTGCCATTGGTACCTTTAAAGGGCAGTCCGCCGCTCTGATTAAACGGAGCGTTTTTACCGTCAACATTGTCACCGGTCCAGCTCATACCGTTCCAGCTGATAACGGGTTTGGCCGCATTGAAGGGCTTGCCGCTGAGGTCAACTGAAGCGCGGTTGTTCATTATGCGGGTATTCATCGGCCAGCTCCAAGCCCAACCGGCATGGAAAGCACCGGTCTGTTCACGCCGTGCCATTTGGTTTCCGGCATTTGTAAAGCTGCCGATATAAAGGCTATTGCCGCAGGCAACTGTTCCGTCAGCCCTTAGGTCTTCAGGACTTTCAAGCTGCTGCAGGGAAGATATCTTGTATCCGTTCATCTCTTTGGCTACATCAGCCGCAGAGGGGTTGGTGCTGTAAGTCCAGCTGAGTTTGGTAATAGCTTCTGCATTGAGGCCGCTTTCGCCCTGATAAAGGGTCTGAAGACGGCTAAGCAGGGAGCTGATAACCTCAAGCTCAGATTTGGCTTCACCGGAAGCGCTGACGGCCTTGTTTCGCCATTGAATCCAGCGGTCAGCATTGGTTACACTGCCTTCTTTTTCGTAAGAACAGGCAGTGGGCAGCAGGAAGACTTCGGTCTGCGAAGTCACCCCGTCTTTCTTCCAGAAAGCAGCAGTTTCAGACTCAAACATATCTGTCACTACCAGCCAGTCCAGTTTGGCCAAAGCCTGAGTAGCCTGACCGGCAGCAGCACTCTCAACCACCGGGTTTGCACCCCAGGCGAAAGCACCCTTTATTTTGCCGGCAGCCATCTGTTTGATAGCGTTTACGTAAGAGTAATTGGTATTATTATCTGTTTTGGGCAGGAAGCCGAAGCCGAAACCGTTTGAGCTGGAGGCATTAGAGCCGTACCAGGCCTTCAAAAGGCTGGCTGCACTTTGGTCGCCGGCTTTAGAAGCATAGGCGGCAAAAGTGGTATCGTCTTCGTTGGGGGCAGATAAATAACCGGGCAGTTTGTTCCATGAGACACCGTTGTCGGCAGCACCCTGTACGTTAGATTCACCTCCAAGGGCGAATAAACCGCCGCCGGATACGCCGATATTGGCCAGCAGCATCTGAAGTACGGCATAAGCCCGAACTGTCTGAGCGCCGGAGGTGTGCTGGGTGGAGCTCATGGCGTAGACAATAGCGCCGGCCTTGTCTGCTTTGCCGGTTGCGGCAAAAAAGGCACAGACCTTTGCAAAGTCAGCCTGGGAGCAGCCACAGGTTGCGGACACCATTTCCGGAGTGTAACGGGCATATTGCTTCTTCAAAAGCTGGAAGACACAATTGGGGTTGGTAAGGGTTTTGTCTATTACCGGTTCGCCGTTGCTGGCCTTGGTAAAGTTCCAGTTTGATTGGTCGTATGAATGGCTGGCGGTGTTGTAACCTACAAACATGCCGTCCAAATCAGCCGGACCCTTGAAGTTGGAGTTTACTACCATGCCGGCAGTGGTGTATTCGGTAATATAGGTCATGTTGTAATTTGCGGGGTGAGCTTCAATGTCAGAAATGACATATTTGATAAGCCCGCCGATAAAGGCAATCTCCGAACCGGAGCGGGCGGCAACGAATGTGCCGGCCTTGGCGGCAGTCCGGGTCAGGCGGCAGTCAACGCTGATAAGCTCTGCACCTTTGCCCATAGCTTCGCCCAGATGGGAGAAACAGGCAGGGTAGTTTTCAGCCGGGTTGCCACCCATATCCAGAATGACGTTGGCGTTTGAAACATCGGTCCAGCTGTTGGTCATGGCGTTTCGTCCGAACGAAGCCGCCAAAGCTTCCAGGCTGGAAGCGGTGCTCAGTCTGGCCTGGCTATCCAGGTAGACAATGCCCAGGGCACGAAGCATCTTGGACAGAAGATAACATTCTTCGTTATCCAGAGTAGCTCCGCCCAGCGAGGCAATAGCCTCGGTGCGGTTAACGGTCTTGCCGGCAGCATTTTTGGCTATAAAACCGCTGTCACGGCTGGCCTTTACCTTTTTGGCAATTTCACCAAACGCCCAATCCCATGACTTTTCTTCCCAATCATTCGCACCGGCGGCACGGTAAAGCACCTTTTCTAAACGGTGTTTATTATTGTGAAGTTGAATCAGTGAAGCACCCTTGGAACAGGCACTCCCCCGATTTACGGGATTGTCTGGATCACCTTCCATATTGGTGAGGTTGCCGGCCGAATCGGTATAGCAGATAAATCCGCAACCGCTGGCATCAAAGGGACAAATGGTGGTGGTTTCTTTTACCCACCGGGGGCGCGTGTCAACCATTTTGGGCTCAACACCCTTAATGGGTCCACGGAAAAGACCAGCTGTGGCAAAGAGACCCGCGGTCCCTCCGCTGATCTTGAGGAAATCTCGCCTACTAAACTGAGACCTCATCACTACCTCCTTACTAAAGGCTCTGGAGACACAATTTGTTAATATGATATACCAAGTAGTTGTTTAAACGCAAGTTAAAATTGCGAACAACTTATATCTAAAGTACTAGTGCTAGGGGTCAATCAGGAATAAAAAATTTTAAAAACATAATTCGGCTGGGAAAACTTTATAAACTGCCTGTGCCGAGACTGAAAATACAAGGGAATACATCCTAAAAACTTTAAAAATATTTGGACAACAGGCATAGGTCTTCACCTGACAGATTGGTGAGCGGCAAGTGTTTTAAAAACCAGCTTTTTATTCCGTATATCTACCCGAAACAGATTTTGCAGCTGGTTAGACTTGATTTGAAAGCCATATTCCGCTATTTTTTAGGATATGAGAATTATTGCCGGAGATGCCAAGGGCAAAAACATCATCGTTCCCCAGCGGAAAGCTACCCGTCCGGCTACCGAACTGGTCAGGGGAGCCATGATGTCCATGCTGGAGGCAGTAGCTGAAGACTGGAGCGAGGTGCTGGATATTTATTCCGGCAGCGGTTCTCTGGGTTTGGAAGCCCTTTCCCGCGGGGCCGGGCATGTAGATTTTGTTGAGCACGAGCGCTGTTGTTGTGATATAATAAAACAAAATTTGGAAACCATTGGCTGTGCAAGCCAGGCTCACGTGTATTGTTTGGATGTACCCAAGGCTATGGCCTTCTTGAAAAAGCAATATGACGTAATACTGGCAGATCCGCCGTACCGTAACCAGCAGATTGGCGAGGTACTGGAGAAACTGGGGAATTCCGGGCTTATCGGTGAAAACACAGTCATGGCAGTTACCCATTCCGCCCATCTTACCCTTGCCGAATGTTACGGGCGGTTAAAGATGCTAAAAGAGCATCGCCATGGGGATAGCCTTATCGCTATATACAGAAAGGATAGCAGTTTTGATAGCCATTTACCCGGGCCGGTTTGACCCGGTAACCCTGGGCCATCTGAGCGTTGCCAGACGCGCTTCAGGCTTTTGTGACCGGCTGATTATTGCTGTCTTTGATAACCCTGCCAAACCGGGCCTTTTTACGGCCGCCGAGAGGGTAGATTTCATCAAACAATCCATTAAAGACTTTCCCAATGTAGAGGTGCGTTCTTTCAGCGGGCTTATGGTCAATTTTGCCCGTAAAATGGGTGCTTCGCTTATAATTCGCGGCCTCAGGGTGGGGGCTGATTTTGAGCGTGAAATGGAAATGTACGTTATGAACCGCCGTCTGGATGAGGGGCTTGAGCTTTGTTGCCTCTTCTCCGAGCCTCAGTACCAGTACCTCAGTGCTTCGCTTATCAAAGAAATAGTGATACTGGGCGGGGACTCAAGCGGATTAATATCGGAACATGTGGCAGTAGCTTTAAAAAACAAGTTAGCGCCTGTCTAGTGTGGTATAATCAATTAATTATTTTACAGGAGGGTGTATCGCCAGAAGAAGTTTTGCTTAAGACAGATTTTGGAGGTAGAAGGAATTTATGTCGTTCAAGATAACAGATGACTGTATCAGTTGTGGGGCTTGCGAACCGGAATGCCCCAATAAGGCTATTTCGGAAGGCGAGACTATTTACATTATTGATCCTGAGAAATGCTCTGAGTGCGTGGGTGCTTTTGATACTCCGCAGTGCGTTGAAATCTGCCCGGTAGACTCCTGTGTGAAATGCTGTAATGAATCTAATGATGAATTACTGGCAAAATGGCAGAAACAGCACCCGGGCGAAAGCCCCAAATAAAAGCAACAAAAATTTAAGGCCGATCTGGATATAGGGTTTTAAATAAAATCATAAATGCCTTAAGAGCCATCTGGGTTACGGCGGTTTAGTGTGCAGGTTTTGTATGGGCTTTAGTTGAAAAAGTCTTGGATTACTCCGAACTCATCAGGTAAAAGCGACAGAATCAGCGGAAACTTGTCAAGAAGTATCTGGGCGACGGCAGAATCGGTGATAACCGAACCGGAGTCAAAGAATTTGACCCAGATGGCTAGCAGGGCGGCAGTAAAAATGCCGGAAACCAGCAAACCGAATATTGCACCCCCAAGCCGATTTACCCAGTTAAGGAAAGTCGGCTTTATCATAGTGTCAAGCAGTTTGGCGATAAGGGTGGTAGCTACCCAGATAGTCATCAGTATCAGCAGGAAAGCGATTATATTTGCCCACTCCGGGCTGGAAATAAAACTGAGCCATTCGGCAACCGTAGGGTAAAAGCGCCCTGCCAGTATAATGCCTATTATCAGCCCTACCAGATGCAAAAAGTTGCGTATAAGGCCGGTGAAAAAGCCGCTCACGGTTTGAATGCCCAGTGATATCAGTAAAACTATATCTAACCAATTCATCGCTTTGATTAAAGCATATCCGCATGGACAAACGCAATAGTAGTATTTTCCTATCGTTTTTAGGGGCTGCAGATATTTATTTAAGCGGGGGGGTTAACCCTTGCCCAGTTCTACAGAGCGGTTAAAGGCGGCCTTGGCAGCCTTGATTATAGTTGCCTCCAGACCGGCTTCTTCAAATGCCTTTATAGCTTCGGCGGTAGTACCGCCGGGCGAGGTTACGTTTTTGCGAAGCTGGGTGAGCGCAAAGCCGGATTTTCCGGCATAAATAGCCGAACCGGCAGCTGTCTGGGATACCAGTATAGATGCTTCTTCAGGTGTAAAGCCCATTTCCAGTGCCGCTTTTTCCAGCCCTTCCATGAACAGAAAGAAATAGGCCGGGCCTGAACCTGAGATAGCGGTAGCTGCATCCAGCATGGTTTCTTTGCCGGTATATATTTCTTTGCCCATGGCTGAAAGTATGGCTTTAGCATGGTCTTTCTGGGCGGGGCTGACAGACGGCAGGGCAGTCCAGACGCTCATGCCCATGCCTATCATGGCGGGGGTGTTGGGCATAACCCGCACCACCGCTTTATGGGCAAGCCCGCCGCTGAGTTTGCTTAAGGTTGCCCCGGCAATAATGGATATAACCAGCTGTTTGTCCGCCAGTTTGCCCTTCAGTTCGGCACTCAGTTCGGGCAGATTCTGGGGTTTGATAGCCAGCAGAACTACCTCTGCACTCTTTATCGCATCCGGGTTTGAAGCGGTGGTTTTTATGCCGTAGGTGGTTTCAAGGTAGGTACGGCGTTCAGCTTTAATCTCACTTACAGTGATATTTTGGGACGGACAGATGTTTTTTTGGATAAGAGCGCCCAAGATGGCCTCACCCATATTTCCCCCGCCGATAAATGCTATGTTCATGTTATTTCACCACAATATTTACTAATTTGCCGGGTACGTATATAACAGTTACGGGGGTTTTGCCCAGCAGATGGGGTTTGACCCTTTCGCTGTTTAAAGCCGTTTCCTTGGCTTCGGCCTCTGAAATTCCGGCCGGCATTTCCAGCCTTTCGCGGAGCTTGCCATTTACCTGAATAATCAGGGTTATAACTTCGTCCTTGGCCAGTTCTTCGTCCCACGTCGGCCAGTTCTGGTTGTGGATTGAATACTCCATGCCCAGATTAGCCCAGAGTTCCTCGGCAATATGGGGGGCAACCGGAGCAAGCATAAGTGCAAAAGTTTGAAGTGTGTTTTGCCAGTTTTCTGCCGAAATGGCCGCCGTTTCCTTTAGCTTTGCCAGACTGTTTGAAAGCTCCATAAGGGCGGCTACCACGGTATTGAAACGCAGCCGTTCAATATCCATGGTTATCTTCTTGGTAGTCTGGTGCAGGGTGCGTTCAAGTTCGCGTTCCGCTTCAGCCGAGGCGGTTTGGGGAGCATATTCCTCGGTAAACAGGTTCCAGACCCGGTTCAGCCAGCGGCTCATGCCCGAAAGGCCGGAATCATTCCATTCGCCGCCCTGATCCCACGGACCCACAAACATCAGGTAAGCCCTGACGGCGTCTGTGCCTACTTCCGCCACCAGATTATCCGGGGTAACCACGTTGCCCTTGGATTTGCTCATTTTCTGGTGGTTGCTGACAATAATGCCTTGGTTAAAGAGCTTTTTAAAGGGTTCGCCAAAGTCTATTATGCCCATATCCCGCAGGGCTTTGGTGAAGAAACGGGAATAGAAAAGGTGCATAACCGCATGTTCGGCACCGCCGGTATAAAGGTCTACCGGCATCCAGTATTTGAGTTTTACCGGGTCAAACGGTCCTTTGTCATAACCGGGGCTGGTGTAACGCAGGAAATACCACGAAGAACACATGAAAGTATCCATGGTATCTGTTTCGCGTTTGGCTTTTCCTCCGCAGACCGGGCAGATGGTATTTACAAAGCCTTCGTTGTATTTTAAGGGGGATTCCCCTCCGCTGCGGAATTCAACATCTTCCGGCAGGAGTACCGGCAGGTCTTTTTCAGGTACGGGCACAATGCCGCATTTTTCGCAGTAGACCATGGGTATGGGGGCGCCCCAGTAACGCTGGCGGGAAATAAGCCAGTCACGCAGTTTGTAGTTTACGGTTTTCTTGCCCCAGCCGTGTTCGGCCAGATAGTCACATACCTTTTCCTTGCCTTCGGTATTCGGCATACCGTTAAAAGGGCCGGAGTTTAACATAACTCCTTCGTTTATATAGGCCACCTCAAGGGGTTTGCCGTCATATGCGGATGGGGCGATGACTGTTATAACCGGCAAATGGTATTTTTGGGCAAAAACGAAATCCCGTTCGTCATGGGCGGGTACGCCCATAACCGCCCCGGTGCCGTAGCTCTGGAGTACGTAATCACCTATCCAGACGGGTACTTTCTGCCCGTTGACCCTGTTGGTTACATATGTACCGGTAAATACCCCGTCTTTTTCCCTTTCGGTGGAAAGGCGTTCAATCTCGGTGCAGGTACGGGACTTCTTTATATAGGCATCCACCGCCGCTTTGTTTTCGGGGGTGGTTATCTTTTCAACCAGCGGGTGTTCGGGTGCCAGCACCATAAAGGTAACCCCGTAGATAGTGTCCGGGCGGGTGGTAAAGACTTTTATCTCTTTTTCAAAAGCAGTTGGGCAGTCAAGGGCGAATGACACTTCCGCTCCGTAGCTTTTGCCTACCCAGTTTCTCTGCATGGCGGTTATTTTTTCCGGCCAGTCCAACCCTTCGTGGTCTTTGAGTTCGTCTGCATAGTTGGTGATGCGGAAAAACCACTGCTCAAGGTCGCGCCGGGTGGTGGGGGTTTCGCACCTCCAGCAAGTGCCGTCTACCACCTGTTCGTTGGCCAATACCGCCTGGCAGCTGGGACACCAGTTTACCGGGGCTTTGGCACGGTAAGCCAACCCGGCTTCATACAGCTTTAAAAAGAACCATTGTGTCCACTTGTAATATTCGGGCAGGCAGGTTATAACCTCCCTGTCCCAGTCAAACATAGCACCTATTGTCTTCAGCTGGCGGCGCATGTTTTCTACGTTATTCAGGGTCCAGATACGGGGGTGGATATTGTGCTTGATAGCGGCGTTTTCAGCCGGCAGGCCGAAAGAGTCAAAACCCACCGGGCGCATTACATTAAAGCCTCTCAGGCGTTTGTATCTGGCAAAACAGTCCGCCGGAACTTCGGCATACCAGTGGCCTATGTGGAGATTGCCCGAGGTATAAGGGAACATGGTAAGGGAGTACCATTTGGGTTTGGGGCTGTCTTCACTGGCGTGGTAAAGGCGGTCTGCCGCCCATTTATCCTGCCATTTTTTTTCTGTTTCCTGCGGATTATATTTTTCGGCCATTTCTGTTTTCCTATCTGAAATATCAGATTATATTACCCCGTACTGCCTGTGCTTTCAAGTTAAGGCGGCTTTTAGGGCTATTTCTATATTGGACGGGAATTGGGTAAAATGAGAAGGCTTAAAAATGTATTATATATAATAGAAAGGCTGGCCGAAAAGGGCCGGTGGTTTTAATGACAGTTAAAGAGATTGTGGTAATAGGGGCGGGTGCAGGCGGGCTTATGGCGGCAGGCCGGGCGGCGGAATGCGGCGGCAAAGTAATTCTGCTGGAAAAATCCGAACAGCCGGGCAAGAAAATGCTTATTTCCGGGCAGGGTAGATGTAATATTTCAAACAGCCGGGATATGGCCGAGTTTATAACCGCTTTCGGCCCTAACGGGCGGTTTTTATACAGTGCTTTCAGCCGTTTTTTCAGGCAGGAACTGGTGGAGTTGCTTGCCCGCTACGGGGTGGAAACCAAGACCGAACGGGGCGGCAGGCTTTTTCCTGATTCGGACAAGGCCGGAGATGTGGTGGGGGCACTGATGAAATATGCCTCAGCCGCTACCCTGATAGCTGGTCAAAAGGTTAGCCAGATACTGGTGAATGACGGGCAAGTTGTGGGGGTCAAAACCGAAAAGGAGACCTTCAGGGCGGATGCGGCTGTGATTGCCACCGGCGGGGCATCTTACCCCGGTACCGGCTCTTCGGGGGACGGCTTTCGCATGGCAGAAGCACTGGGGCATACCATTGTAAAACTCCGTCCGGCTTTAGTGCCTCTGGTAGTAAAGGAAATAGCCCTTGTTCAGAGTATGCAGGGAGTAGCCCTGAAAAATATCCGTCTGACTTCCTACCGCTGTGAAGCGGATAAAATACCTCTTGATTTGATTTTGCAGGACTGGGGGCGGGGCATTACGGGAAAGAAACCGCCTAAAGCGGTTATTGAAAGCCGCATGGGCGAACTGATGATTACTCATTTCGGTCTGGGCGGGCCTTTGACTATGCTGATGGGGCTTCCGGTTGCCGAGGCATTGGAACAAGGGGCGGTGAGTGTGGCTATAGACCTGAAACCGGCGCTATCTTTGGATAAGCTGCGTCTGCGTCTCCAGCGGGATTTTGATACCTTCGGCAAACGCAGTTTTCAAAACCTGCTCTCAGAGCTTTTGCCCCAGAAAATGATAAGGCCGTTTGTAGACCTGACAGGCATAGACCCCTTCAAGTGCGGCGGGCAGATAACGGCGTCTGAGCGTGAAGTTATTTTGGCTAACCTTAAGTGCCTGCGGTTTAATATTACTTCCACTCTCCCCCTGACCTCGGCGGTGGTAACTGCCGGCGGGGTAAATCTAAAGGAGATAGACCCCCGGACTATGGAATCCAAACTAATAAAGGGGCTGTATTTCTGCGGCGAGGTTATGGATATAGATGCGGATACCGGCGGCTACAACCTTCAGGCGGCTTTTTCCAGCGGCTATCTGGCCGGCGAATCGGCGGCAGGGGCATAAAAATTGGTCAGGCGGGTAACGGTAGAGGAGTATAATCCCTGTTGGGCAGAGCAGTATGATGCCGAGGCGGTAAAGCTTCGGGCTTTACTGGCAGATAATCTGCTTGAGATACACCACATAGGCTCAACCGCTGTGCCGGGGCTTAGTGCCAAACCTATAATAGATATTATGCCGGTGGTCAAAGATATATCTGCTATAGACAGGCTTCAGAAAACCTTTGAGCGGGCAGGCTACCTGTATTTGGGTGAATATGGCATTCCGGGCAGGCGTTTTTTGGTGCGGGGGACTGATAAAATACGGTTTGCCCATGTGCATATCTTCGGGGTATCTTCCTCAGATATAGAAAGACACCTTGCCTTTCGTGATTATCTGCGTTGCTATGCGGCAGTGGCAGCGGAATATTCCTGTATCAAAAAGGCGCTGGCACTCAAATTCCCCGAGGACATAGAGGCCTATATAAACGGCAAGTCCGGTTTTGTCAGGGACTTAGAGACCAAAGCCCTGAAGTGGTTCAGGGCAAACCTCCAGACCTGAACCTATTATTCTTTACCCGCCGGAGTCCTCTTGTCTGAAAAGTATAGACATACTTACATAAGTCCGCTATTGACTTTTTCAAGTGGCAAAATTCGGAAATCATCCTGTAATAAATACGTACACTTACTAATACCGCCGGAAGCGGATAAAAAGCATAATGAACATCCGAGTGATTGTTATCGGCTTTCAGAGCCGGTTTTTTGGTGTATGTGACGCAGCCAGCGTTACCGAGAGGAATGTAGTGAGTATGCAAATGCTTTTAAATCAGGATATTATAAATAAGTGTGTATGCCACAAATGTCCTGTACAAAATCAGAGTGAATGCGTTCATACCCAGATGGCTGAGCTGAAAAACAGCCTCAAGGAAACTCCTTTGGATCCGCATAAAATCCCCAAGGCATATTGTGTTAACGGAAAGTCTCTCTGCAAGGGGATTGACCACAGCAAACCCTGCATCTGCGGCAGCTGTGATGTTTATGCCAAATATCACCTGTCCGAAGGTGAACCGGGCGGGTTTTATTGTTTTGAAGGCAAATCTGTTTAGACTGTGCCCCCCAAGGGTTCTTTTTCTGGTTTTCCATCGGTTTATTATTCTTTTTTACCGAATTTAGTTAAGGGGTGATATTTCCTGAATACCGGCGTATGCTTAAAGCTAGGGAATATTTACCGTAAACTTTAAAAGGGATTTTCGCTATAAGTGTCGTATCAGTTTGGGAAGGAGTGATTTTTAACCTATGGAAAAGATTATAGGCAGGAATGCAGGTAAGATTAAACTATATGCCCTAAGTACCTGCGGCTGGTGCCGTTTGACCCGCCAGCTTCTGGCTGAACTGGGAGTAGCCTACGAATTTGAATATGTTGATTTGCTTACCGGAGCGGAACGGGAAAAAGCCGTAAAAGAACTGACGGCTCTTAACCCGTCCAGCTCTTTTCCTACGATGGTTATCGGGGAAAACAGAGTGATAATAGGTTATAAAGAAGCTGAAATACGGGAGGCGCTGAAAGCATGAGTTCAAAACTTCCTGAACCGTCAGAAGGCCCTGTACTTTTTCAGGCACGTCTCAAAAATGAGGCTGAGGCTTCTGGTTATCACCTTAACCCGGATGGGTCTTTTGTAAAGATGCTGGCTGAGGGTTTACTGGCTAACCGCCAGCGTTATGGTTACCCGTCCTGTCCCTGCCGTCTGGCAAAAGGTGATAAAAAGGCTGACTTGGATATTATTTGCCCGTGTGATTACCGTGATGCAGACCTGAGTGAATTTGGCAGCTGCTACTGTGCGCTGTATGTAAATAGCCATATTGCAAAGGGTGAAAAAAAGGCTCAGGCAGTGCCTGAACGCCGCCATTTGCCCGAAACCCGTCCGGAAACAAAGCCTGCCGAAGCTCCTTCCGGGCTGGCTTATCCTGTTTGGCGTTGTCGGGTCTGCGGATACCTGTGCGGGCGTGACGAAGCGCCGGATGAGTGTCCCATTTGCAAGGCAGACAAAGAACGGTTTGAGCGGTTCATGTAGTAAAACCCAAAAGTCCAAAAAGGCTTGCCTGAGAGTGCCATTTGGGTTATCATAGTATCAGGTATTGTGGTTACAGGGCTGGTCTTTTGGGATGAATTTTTTACGCCGTTATGATCTGTATCTAGTTTTATTGTTCATAGTTTTGGCGGTACTGGCAGCCGAAGGCGGCTGGGTGCTGCCTTTGCGGCTGTTATTTGGCGTGCCGCTAGTTCTGATAGTGCCGGGTTATGCCCTGATGTCTGTCTTGTACCCGTCAAGGCTTAGTCTTAGCCGCTCCGGGCGGTTTATGATGGGTTTGGGGCTCAGTTTGTCAGTATCCATATTGGCCGGGCTGGCGCTTAACTATACAGTCGGGCTGGAGCAGGCGAGTGTTCTGTATGCTCTTAGCGGTTTCAGCCTTGTTTTTTGCCTTATAGCCATTGGCCGGAGGCAGCATCTGCCGCCCAATGAGAAACCCGGTCTGATACTAACCCCGCCTGATACCAAAAGGCATTTGCCTCCAAACACCTCCCAGATATTTCTGAATGTGATTCTCACGGTTTGCCTGCTGGGGGTGGGGGGAGTTGCCGCAAAACAGCTGCTACAGGTTTATTCCCCGGCTGAATTCACCCAGTTTTATCTGCTGGGGCTGAATGATACTGCCGAAAACTTTCCCAGCCTGTTTATTTTAAATGATGAACAGGTGGCGGGGGTTAAATATGGCAACCAGCCTGCGGTAGTGGCTGTTTCTGCCCGACTTAAACTGGTAATCTTCAATAGCGGCCAGTCCGAAATGGTTTATCAGGTAGAGGCTTTACTTAACGGCCAGAACTACCGCTTTTCCCTTAAAGAAGGCGGGGAATTTGACGGTCTGGTAAAAGTACCGGTGGATACCATTAAGTCACTTGAGCTTTATTTTGCCCCGTTTGAGGCTGGAGATAACCAAGTGCTGGAAATCTGGCTTTATGCCGGTGAAACCACAGTGTTTACTAAGCCGCTCAAAATTGTCTTCAGCACAGTTTGAAGCGGTCTTTTCTCAGGCTAACAGCTTGGTGTATAGCTCTTTGAGGCTGGTTATTATGAGAGGCCAAGCGCAGGTGGCTACTTTGTGGCGGGTATTGGCCGGCGGATTTTGAGTATAGGCCTGAAAGGCTTTTAAAAATTCAAAATCATCATGGGCGTAGTATAAGCCCTCTCCGGCTGGAAATACTTCCGGCAGAGCCCCGAACGGGGTAGTTATAACCGGCAGATTGGCAGACATGGCCTCCAGTACCGAAAGAGGCATTTCGCTGGAAAAAATCTGGTGGTTGGCATCCTCTTCCAGCAGCATGGGGTATACATAAGCGTCTGCCAGAGCATATAAATCTGCAATATTGGGGCGGAAACTGGTCAATATCATACAACCGCTTTTCCTCAGATTTTCCAGCAGTGTACGGTTAAAGATACCCGGATTTGAGACCGCCATGATTACCTGGGTATCCGGGTTTTGCATTCGTCGGAGCAGGTCCACACCTCGTCCTGCCCGTATTGGTCCCACGTGGAGAAGCAGGAGTTTGTTGTGCGGCAGGCAATACCGGCGGCGAAGTTCGGCTTTGATTTCGGGTGAGACTGGCTGAAAGGTAGCCATGTCCACTCCGTTTGGCAAAATGACAGTCTCTATTCCGGCCTCCCTGAAAAAGGAGGCACTTTTTTGGGACAAACAGATTGCCATGTCCGGTTTTATATAAGGAAGCATATTCCGGACGGTACGGGTATTGACTGGCTGTTGAGCCGAAATCACCGTTTTGGCTCGCGGGGCAGACAGTTTGGCCATCTTCAGGCGGAAAAGTTCAGCGGCATCCGGTTTGCCCAGCAGGTGGATTATATCCGGCTGGAAACGGCGGATACGGTTTAAGCTTCGGGGGCGGGTGAAGTGTTCTCTGGGGCAGAGCAGGAGAAGTATGTCCTTTTCTTTTGAAAGAAAATCAGCCAGCTGGGCCGCCATCTTATAGATACTGCGGTCAGGGCAAACCTTGAAATCACCTATCAGGCAGATTTTTATCATATACGCTCAGGAATATCTGAAG